>NZ_QRHU01000050.1:0-1506 GCF_003470945.1 Collinsella sp. AM23-17
GGTAGCGCACAGAGATGTGGTGTAAGAGGCGGGGCATGCCCCGCCTCTGCCCTTTCTTGAAAGGGAGGGGACACCGCCTAGAATTCGTCGTTGGAGTAATGAAGGTGACGAATGGAAGGAAAGGCGATGCCCCAAGAAGAGAGTGTACTGCGCCTCGGCCGCGACGAGGCCCTCGAGGCGGCGAGGCTTTGGCAGGAGTGCGGCGACGCGCGCGAGTTCGCGTGCAGGGTGCTGGGCAGCGTGATGAACGCGCTGATGGACTCCGAGGCCCAGCAGATGTGCGGCGCGAGCCGCAACGAGCGCAGCGACGGCAGGGAGAACAGCCGCAACGGCTACCGCCCCAGGTCGCTCAAGACCGCCGTGGGCGACGTGGAGCTCGAGATACCCAAGCTCAGGCACGGCACCTACTACCCCGAGGGCATGCTCGCGCGATGGTCGCGCGTCGACACCTCGGTGGCCGCCATCGTGCAGGAGATGTACGTATGCGGCGTGTCCACCCGCAAGGTCGAGCGCGTGGCGTCCAAGCTGGGCATATCCTCGCTGTCGAGCTCGGAGGTCTCGAGCCTCTGCTCCGACCTCGACGCCGAGGTGGCGGAGTTCCGCCGCCGCGACCTGTCGGGCACGCCGTGCTGCTACCTGTGGCTCGACGCTACCTACATGAGCTGCAGGGTCGGCTCGTCGGTCGTCTCGCAGGGCGTCGTGACCGCGATCGGGCTGGGCGCCGACGGGCGCAAGCACTTCCTGGGCTGCGACGTGGTCGACACCGAGAGCGAGGACTCCTGGGCGGCATTCCTCGGCGGGCTGCGCGAGCGCGGGCTGGCCGGCGTTCGCCTCGTGGTCTCCGACAGCCACGCCGGGCTCGTGGCCGCCGTCTCGCGCCTGTTCCAGGGCTGCGCCTGGCAGCGCTGCGTGACGCACCTGCAGCGCAACCTCCAGAGCGCCTGCTCGGGCAGGCCCGAGGACTCCAAGGCGGCCGTCAGGGACCTCGTGCACGCCGCGGTCTACCAGGACGACCCCGACCTCGCGCGCTGCGTGTGGGCCGAGGCGGCGCCCTGGGTGGCGTCGGTGTCCGCCAGGGCCGGCGAGGTCTTCGAGCAGGCCGAGGACTCCGCGCTGGCGTTCACGGCCTTCCCCAGGGCGCACTGGGCCAAGCTCCGCACCAACAACGTCCAGGAGCGCGCCAACCGCGAGATCAAGCGCCGCTACAGGGTCGTGCAGTCCTTCCCCTCGAGGGAGTCGATGCTGCGCCTGACGTGCGCGAGCCTCATGGAGACCGAGGGACAGTGGTCCCAGCAGCGCGTGTTCTCCGAGGCCTCGGCCGCCGAGGGCTTCGCCGAGCCCGCGGACAGGCCGGCCCCGACAGAGGGGAGGCGCCGCGCGCTCGGGCGGCGCGCCAGGGAGATAGTGGACGAGATAGTCGAGAGGCGCGGTCTCAAGAAGGAGTAACATCGGGACTTGCAGCGACGGACCTCGGGACGCTCTTACACCACGTCTGCGCGCGCCACC
>NZ_QRHU01000051.1:0-1448 GCF_003470945.1 Collinsella sp. AM23-17
TGAACTGCCTCCCATTTCTTGGACACAAGAATGGGAGGCTTTTTTATGGCTGGAAACGCTTTGTACGACGTCGGGATGAGACTGCGAGCGGCAGAGCTGCACGACGAGGGGCACGGCCGCGCGGCAATCGCGGCCCTTCTCGGGATGCCGGAGGAAACCGTGAGAGAATGGCTGTGCACCTACAGGTCTGCTGGTATCGAGGTTCTGGCCATGATGGGAAAGAAACACACCGCCTATTCGTTCGAGACGAAGCTGGCCGCCGTCAGGGCGGTCGTCGACGAGGGCATGACGAAGCCCGAGGCCATGGAGAAGTTCGGGATAGCCTCGCCAAGCCCTTTCAAGAAATGGCTGAAGGCCTACAGGGAGGAGGGCCCGGAGGCGCTCAGGCCAAAGCCCAGGGGGAGGCCGAGGGGGTCCGGCTCCCCGTCCGGGGAGACGACGCGCGAGCAAGAGCTCGAGCGCAGGATCAAGAAGCTCGAGGCGGAGAACGCCTACCTAAAAAAATCGATCGCCCTGAAGGCGGAGAAACGCTCTCGAACGGCGAGAAGGCCGCGGTCGTGAGCGGGCTTTCAGGGCAATACCCCCTCGCCGACCTGCTCGAGTGCGCCGGCCTGGCGAGGTCGAGCTACTACTACGCGCTGTCGCACCCGAAGGCTCCCACCAGGCCCGAGCTCTGGGAGGCCGCCGCCGAGATATTCTCGCGCACCGCCAACGGGTGCGGCCACAGGCAGATCGCCATGTGCCTGCGCGCCGAGCGGGGCGTGCGCATAGCCGACAAGACGACGCTGAAGATGATGCGCGAGATGGGCATCAGCTGCGGGATCCGCCGCGAGACCGACTACCACAGGTACAACTCGTACAGGGGCAAGGTCGGAAAGACCTTCGAGAACGTCATCGGCAGGGACTTCGCCGCCGACGGGCCGTGGGAGAAGATGGGCACCGACGTCACCGAGTTCAAGCAGCCCTGGGGCAAGGCCTACTTCGCGCCGGTCTACGATTTCGGCAGCAAGGAGATCGTCGCCTGGTCCACGTCGCTGCATCCCAACATGGCCCAGCAGCACGAGCTGCTCGACCAGCTCGTGTCCAAGATGCCCGAGGGCTCCAGGCCGGTCCTGCACTCGGACATGGGCTGGCAGTACCAGCAGGCCGGGTGGTGCAAGCGGTTGGAGGAGGCCGGCGTGGTGCAGAGCATGTCCCGGAAGGGCAACTGCATCGACAACGGCGCGACGGAGCAGGTGTTCGGCCATATGAAGGACGAGTTCTTTCGCGGAAGAAAATGGCCTTGCTTCGAAGACTTCAAGAGAGACCTGGACGAATACATCATCCATTGGAACACGAGAAGGAGGCAGGTTAAACTGAAGGGACTGACCCCGGAGGAATTCCGGAATCAGTCCCTATGTGCGGCGTAGGCCGCTTATTAGCCCGTCCAAGAATTGGGGCGCAGTTCA
>NZ_QRHU01000052.1:0-1441 GCF_003470945.1 Collinsella sp. AM23-17
CAGACACTATGACCCAATCCAGGGGCACGGAAACGACAGGAGCCCCCGCTCGTGACCGCGGGTCGGGGCTGCGACAATGTTGTTGAAGTGCCAGAGGCGCAGCCGCGCCGCAACGAGGTTGGGAGGCTCCCGTGCCTAGATATTCTACCGCCTTCGGAATGGACGTACACCTCAGGTCCACCACCGTCTGCGCGCTCGACGCGGAGACGGGCGAGGCCGTGACGAGGAGGTTCCGCGGCAACCCCTGGGGCGAGGTCGCGGAGTGGATGTCGGGCTTCCCCGGCCCGTCGCTCGCCGCCTACGAGAGCGGCTACCTCGGCTTCGCCCCGCAAAGGGAGCTCTCCGGGCTCGGCGTCGACTGCGTCGTCGCGGCCGTCTCCAAGGTCCCGAGGTCGGCTGCCGACCTCTCGTCCAAGAACGACCGCAACGACGCGGCCAGGATGGCCAAGGCGATACTGTCGCACGACGTCACCCCGGTATGGGTGCCGTCCCCCGAGATCGAGGGGCTCAGGGACCTCGCCGCCGCCCACGACGCGGCGACCGCGAGGCTCGCGGCGGCGAAGCAGCGGCTCCTGGCGTTCCTAGCCCGCCGCGGCTATGTCTACGGCGGCACGACGCCGGCCGGCAACCCCCGGAAGTACTGGACGTACGGCTTCCTCAGGTGGCTCGACGGCATACACCCCGCCGACGACGGAGGCATCCGGGCGCTTGCGGCGCTGAGGAACGAGGTCGAGGCGGCCGACGAGACGAGGGAGGCCCTCCTCGCCGAATACAGGGCCGCCGTCGCGGCGGGCCCCCTCTCGGCCGAGGTCGAGGCGCTCCAGTCGATCAAGGGGTGCGGGTTCGCGCTCGCCGCCGCCTTCGCGTCCGAGGTCGGCGACTTCTCGAGGTTCCGCTCCGGCAGGCAGGTGACGGCCTACTTCGGCCTCGCCCCGAAGCAGAGGTCGAGCGCGGACTCCGTGCGCCTCGGCGGAATCAGCGGGGCCGGCAACGCGCTCGTCAGGAAGCTGGCTGTCGAGGGGTCCTGGTGCTATGCCCAGGCCGGCCACCAGCCGAAGCTGATGCCCAAGGGCTCCGGCGTGCCCCTCGAGATAAGGATGCACGGGAGGAAGGGGTCCGAGAGGCTCCTGCGCCGCCGCGAGGAGATGATCGCCCGCGGGATGCCGCAGGCGAAGGCGAACGCGGCCACCGCGGCCGAGCTCGTGAGGTGGCTGTGGGCCCTCGGCACGATGTGCCGGGAGGGCGCGGAATAGACATAAGCCCCCGTCCCGGCGAGCCGGGCAGCCTTCGGGGACACCCCCGTTCTCGCTGTGCGCGCGGCGGCCGCCGCATGCGCGAAGACAGACTAGGGGAACCCCGCCGAAGGAGAGGATTGCGGGCCGCCGGAGCGGTATCCGCGGATATGAGACTGAGCCGAAGGCGTCGATGACATGCCGGGGGC
>NZ_QRHU01000053.1:0-1362 GCF_003470945.1 Collinsella sp. AM23-17
GGTGACGCATAATTTCTTTCGCAAATTGACAACCGCATAGCGGAACACGGCCCGCGCCCCGTCATATGATTTCTAGCGGCTAAACAACAAATCAACGACGAAAGGGGCACGGGCCGTGTCTGCGAACATCGTAACAGTCGACGAGGAGTCGCTGCGCAAGGACATAAAGAATCTGGTGAGGAAGACCGTCGAGGAGACGCTCAACACGCTGCTCGACGAGGAGGCGTCCGAGCTCGTAGGGGCCGGGCGCTACGAGAGGACGGCAGGCCGGGAGGCATACCGCAGCGGCCACTACGCGAGAAAGCTCGTCACCGGGGCAGGAGAGGTCGAGCTCAACGTGCCGAAGCTGCGCGGCGCGACCTTCCAGACGGCCGTTATCGAGCGCTACCGCAGGCGCGAGACTTCGGTCGAGGAGGCCATCGTCGAGATGTACCTCGCGGGCGTCTCGACCAGGAGAATCGAGGACGTCTCCGAACTCCTCTGGGGAGCGCCCGTGTCCTCCGGCACCGTCTCCAACCTCAACGAGAAGGCGTTCGCGTCCATCGAGGCCTGGCGCCAGAGGCCGCTCGAGGGCGATTACCCTTACGTTTTCGTCGACGGCATCTACCTCAAGCGCAGCTGGGGAGGGTCCTACGAGAACGTGGCCGTTCTGGTGGCCATCGGCGTCAACTCCACCGGCGACCGGGAGGTCATCGGCTGCGCGGAGGGCTACACCGAGTCGGCGGACTCGTGGCGCGAGTTCTTCTCGTGGCTCAGGGGGCGCGGGCTCTCCGGCGTGCGGCTCGTCACCGGCGACAAGTGCGCGGGGATGCTCGGTGCGCTCGAGGAGGTGTTCCCCGGGGCACGCTACCAGCGCTGCACGGTCCACTTCTACCGAAACGTGTTGGGAAGGGTGCCCGTGACCAGGAGGAAGGCCGTGGCGCGCATGCTGAAGGCGATTCACGCGCAGGAATCGCGCGAGGCGTGCTCGAGGAAGGCGGCGGAGGTGGCGGACGAGCTGGACGGGATGAGGCTCGGCGCGGCCGCGAGGACGGTGCGTGACGGCTTCTCCGAGACTCTCGCCTACACGGACTTCCCGCCGGAGCACTGGCGCAGAATCCGGACCAATAACGGTATCGAGCGCATCAACCGCGAGATCAGGCGGAGGACGAGAGTCGTAGGGACCTTCCCGGACGGCAACTCGGCCCTGATGCTGGTGACGGCGAGGCTGAAGTACATCGTGGAGCACGAATGGGGCAAGAGGAGGTACCTGGACATGTCGAAGCTGGAGGAGATGGACGAGCTGAGCAAGAAGGCGGAGGGCTAGAGCAAGGCGGGGCCGAGGCCGCCTCGATCAATTTGCGAAAGAATCTTGACGGTACC
>NZ_QRHU01000054.1:0-1267 GCF_003470945.1 Collinsella sp. AM23-17
CTTAGAGGTCCTCGCGCCAGAAGGGCATGCTCATGCAGCGCGGGCCGCCACGGCCGCGGGAGAGCTCGGCGGAGGGCACGACGAGAAGGTCCAGGCCCTCCTTGTACAGCACGTCGTTGGTGACGGTGTTGCGGGCGTAGACGCAGATCTTGCCGGGCTCGACGCACAGGGTGTTGGAGCCGTCGTTCCACTGCTCGCGGGAGGCCGCGATCGGGTCGCCGCCGCCGCAGGGGATCAGCTTGACCTGGTCGACGCCGGTGGCGTCCTCCAGGACGTGCTCGAGGGTGTCCTCGATCAGGCGGATGTTCACGTCGCCCGGGTTCTTGCCGGCGGTCAGCTCGTAGACGCGCAGGGTGCCCATGATGGCGGGGTGGATCGTGAACTTATCGACGTCGATCTGGGTGAAGACCGTGTCGAGGTGCATGAAGGCGCGCGAGACCGGGATGTCGAAGGCCAGGATGCGCTCGACCTTGGAGTCGGAGTTCCAGAAGATGTTCTGCGCCATGACGTCGATGGCGGCTGCCTGGGTGCGCTGGGAGATGCCGACGGCGAGGGTCTTCTCGTTGATGTTCAGCACGTCGCCGCCCTCGGTGTGGAACTGGCAGTCGCGGCGGAAGTACAGGGAGACGTCCTTGTAGTCGGGGTGGTACTTGAAGACGTACTTGCCGTACAGGGTCTCGCGGTTGCGGGTGACCGAGTACATGCGGTTGAGGTTGACGCCCTCGCCGACGACCGCGAACGGGTCGCGGGTGAAGTAGAGGTTGGGCATCGGGTCGATGATCAGGTCGGACTCGGACTCGGAGTTGACCAGGGAGTCGAGGGTCGTGGACGCCGTGAGGGGCATGTCGATCTCGGCCTTGGTCATGCCGGCCATGGTCTTCTTGACGAACTCGAGGTTGTCCTCGATGGAGTCCAGCTTCTCGCGGACGATCTGCGGCATCTGCTGGCCGCGGATGCCTGCCTCGGCGATGTACTGGTCGGTGAACTCGGCGCGGGCGCCGGGGACCTGGTCGAACACCTCGGCGACGAGGTTCTCCAGGTAGAGCACCTCCACGCCCTGGTCCCTCAGGATCTGGGCGAAGGTGTCGTGCTCCTGCTGCGCGACCTCCAGGAACGGGACGTCGTCGAACAGGAGTCGCTCGAGCTCGTCGGGCGGCAGGTTGAGGAGCTCGTCGCCGGGACGGTGCAGGCAGACCTTCCTGAGCTTGCCGATCTCGGAAGGCACGTGCAGACCTTTCGTCATGGCCTCCTACCTTTCTTTCGGGCC
>NZ_QRHU01000055.1:0-1063 GCF_003470945.1 Collinsella sp. AM23-17
GCCGGGCCCTTACGCCAGCACGCCGAAGAACGCGCCGATGATGCCCACGACCATGGTGGCCACGATCAGCACCATGGGGTTGATCTTCTTGGACAGCAGCCAGTAGTACAGCCAGAAGGCGAGCATGCCGAGCATGCCGGGCATGATGCCGTCCAGGATGTCCTGGAGGGTCTGGGCGTCCTCGCCCGAGCCGATGGCCACCGGGATGCTGGCCCAGAACATGTCCTTGCACATGGCGCCCACGACCATGACGCCCACGATGCCCACGCAGGTCATGATCTTCTGCATGAGGCCGGTCCTCTGGGCCTCGTCCAGGAAGCCCACGCCCAGCTCGTAGCCCTTGACGGCGCCCCAGATGCGCAGCGCGAAGCCGGGGACGTTGTAGATGAGCAGGAAGGCGATGGGGCCGAAGGGGTTGCCGGCCTGGCACAGGCTGATGCCCACCGCGGCGGCGACCACGCGCAGCGTCGACAGGAAGATGGAGTCGCCGATGCCGGACAGCGGGCCCATGAGGGCGGCCTTGACGTCGTTGACGCTCTCGGGCTCGATCTCGCCGCGGGCGACCTTCTCCTCCATGGCCATCGCGATGCCGCCGACGAACGGGGCGAACTGGACGGTGATGTTGAAGAACGCGCAGTGGCGATGCAGGGCCTCGGCGTAGTCGTCGGGGCGGCCGGCGTAGATCTTCTTGAGCATGTTGGCGACCATCAGGCAGAAGGCGATGTTCATCTGCTTGTAGTAGGTCCAGGAGAACTCCATGCCCAGGGCGCCGACGTTGACGGCGCTCTTGACGAGGTCGGAGCGCGTGATCTTGTTCTCGGGACTAGAAGTCATCGTCCTCATCCCCTTCCGCGGAAAGCTGGGGCTGGGCTCCGCCCAGGCCGAGCAGGTCGAACTTGTCGATGCCGATGATGATGGCGATCAGGGCGACGCCCAGGACGGGCACGTTGGCGTAGGAGCACAGCAGGAAGCCCAGGAAGTAGAAGGGCACGAGCTGCTTGGTGAGCACCAGGCGGCCGAGCATGGCGAAGCCCATGGCCGGCAGGATGTTGGCGGCAACGCC
>NZ_QRHU01000056.1:0-1031 GCF_003470945.1 Collinsella sp. AM23-17
AGCAAAAGCCCCGCAGTCGGAGCGGACTGCGGGGCTCGTGAAGAGAGGCTAGTTTGTGGGCGCCTTGCCCGGCGCCCACGAGAGAGGCAACGGAGCAGGGACTACTCGTGGATGCGGGTACCGGAGAGGCCGGCCATGGTCTCGGCGGCCTTGTCCAGGGCACCGATGATGCAGGTGCGGCCCTTGCGGGAACGGGCGAACTTGATGGCCGCGCGGACCTTGGGCTCCATGGAACCCTTGCCGAACTGGCCCTCGTCGGCCAGGCGCTCGGCCTCGTCGGCGGTGAGGTCCTCGAGCTCCTCCTGGTCGGGCTTGCCGAAGTTGATGGCGACATGCTCGACGGCGGTCAGCAGGAACAGAACGTCGGCGTCGCAGTCCTCGGCCAGCAGCTCGCCGCCCAGGTCCTTGTCGATGACGGCGGGAACGCCCTTGTAGCAGCCCTTGTTCTCGTAGTCGCGGACGACGGGGATGCCGCCGCCACCGCAGGCGATGACGATGAACTCGTTGTCGAGCAGGTTGAGGATGGAGTCGGCCTCGACGATCTTCTTGGGATCGGGGGAGGCGACGACGCGACGCCAGCCGCGGCCGGAATCCTCGACGAAGACCTTGGAAGGATCCTCGGCCATGAACTCCTTGGCCTGCTCCTCGGTGTAGAAGGGACCGATCGGCTTGGTCGGGTTCTTGAACGCGGGATCGTCCGGGTCGCACTCGATCTGGGTGACGACGGTGGCGGCGTGCCAACGCTTATAGCGCTTGTGCATCTCGCGGCCGATGCCCTGCTGCAGGTGATAGCCAATGTAGCCCTGGGACATGGCGCCGCACTCGGGCAGCGGCATCTCGGGGGTGCCGATGGCGTCGTGGGCAGCGGCGAAGGCGTTCTGGATCATGCCGACCTGCGGGCCGTTGCCGTGGGTGATGATGATCTCGTTGCCCTGCTCGATAAGACCAAGGAGAGCGTGGGCGGTGTTGCTCACGGCCTGGATCTGCTCGACGGGGTTGTTGCCGAGGGCGTTGCCGCCGAGGGCGACGAC
>NZ_QRHU01000057.1:0-996 GCF_003470945.1 Collinsella sp. AM23-17
CCGCTGGGTCGCGGCGGGCTACGACGGCATGACCAACATGGAGCTCAGGCGGAAGGTCGGCTACAGGCCCAGGTCGCACCGGGCCCCGAAGGGGGCGACGCCGCACTCGGCCCGCAGGTCGCACGCCGCGTTCCTCGGCCTCGGCGAGGACGTTTGCGCCGCCGCCTGGGAGATGGACACCGTCGAGGGCGCGCGGGAGGACGGCGCCTGCCTGCTCACGCTGCTGCACCGCCCCAGCAGGCTCCAGCTCGCGCTGCCGCTGGAGGAGAAGACCGCCGGGTGCGTCGCGGGCGCCCTGGAGGGCGTCCGGGCGGTCCTCGGCGCCGACGGGACGCGCCGCGTGTTCCGCGCCGTGCTCACCGACAACGGCACCGAGTTCTCCGACGAGGACGCGATCGCCGCGCTCATCGGCGAGGGGCCCGGCGAGACGAGGCTGTTCTACTGCGACCCTAGGCGCAGCGACCAGAAGGGCGCCTGCGAGCGCAACCACGTCGAGATCAGGAAGCTGCTCCCCAAGGGCCGCGGCCTCAGGTTCGACCGGCTGGTCCCGGCCGACCTGGCGCTGGCGATGTCGCACGTGAACTCCGAGCCCCGCGGCGCGCTCGGCTTCGCGACGCCCGCCCGCGCCTTCCGGGCGATGCTCGGCGCCGACGCGGAGGCGCTGCTGGAGGCGTACGGCGTGGAGGACGTGCCCATCGAGGAGCTCGACCTGACGCCGGGGCTCATCGAGCGGGCGCGCGCAGAGAGGGGCGATGCCCCGCTGTCCTAGCCTAGAGGGAAAAACGGAATAGACGGACCGACCGTCCGGCTGAGTCTGGGAAGAGGCGCCGGGCGGCGGGCGGAGCATGGCCACCGGACCCATCGAAACACATCTCCACCGTTCCTTCAACTGGGAAAATGCCGCCCCCGGGCCCCGGGAGGGGCCGCGGGGGCGTTCGGCTAGCTGCGGGAACGGCCTATTTGCTCAATGTGTTCGGCTGAGATCGGAAATCAACC
>NZ_QRHU01000058.1:0-695 GCF_003470945.1 Collinsella sp. AM23-17
TCCGCCTGAGCTCCATGTTGGTCATGCCGTCGTAGCCCGCCGCGACCCAGCGGTAGATCGTCGAGGGCGACAGGTCCACGGGACCGCCGTTGCGGGCGGACAGCTGCTCGGGCGACAGCCCCCGGCCCAGGCCGTCGCGGATGAGGGCGAGCGCCTCGGCCGCGGCGGGCTCGTCGGCGTCTATCCCGCGCCTGGACGAGACGAGGACCGAGTCCGCGCACAGCTGCGCGGCGCCGGCGTCGTAGAAGACGTGCGGGCGCCGCTTGCAGCCGATCGCGCGGTACCGCCCGCACCCGTTGCAGCAGCGCGGCCACGCGGCCAGGCGCGGGCAGGCCGCCGACAGGTCGGTGTTGGCGTCCACGCGCTCGCCGCGCCTCTCCCTCGGCGCCGTCACGAACCTGTGCGACGCCACCTCGGAGCTCACCGTCGAGGGCGACCTGCCTAGCTCCCTCGCGATCTGCCTGCATGAGGCCCCTCGCTCCAGCATCCTCTGGACCGTGTTCCGCTCGTGCCTGGTGAGCCTGCCGTAGGCCCTCGGGACCGCCTTCCCGGCCCCCTTCTTCCTCTTTCCGGACATGTAGTCCTCCGATCTCCCGGGGCCGGCCGGTCCGGCCCTCAGGGTATCGGATTCCCACATTCATCCGTACATGTACGGATGAATGTGGGAAGTGTTCGGATGAAGTTGCCATTCAAGG
>NZ_QRHU01000059.1:0-222 GCF_003470945.1 Collinsella sp. AM23-17
CTCGTTGACGGCCTCGGTCACGTACTTCTTGAGCTGGCCGGAGCCGCCCATGCCAATCTCCTCGGCAATCTCGACCTCGGAACGGCCGGTGCAGATGGCGGCCGTCGAAAGCAGGCCGGACACGCCGGGGCGGTTCTCGGGATCGAACGTGATCATGCGCTCGGAGTCGGTCTGGCTCTTCTTGATGCGCTTGGCCGTCTCCTCGGCGGTCATCGAGATGTT
>NZ_QRHU01000059.1:370-573 GCF_003470945.1 Collinsella sp. AM23-17
CGGTTGTTAAAGCGGCGGGCGATGGTGCGGGTGAGCTCGATGTGCGGCAGCTGGTCGCGACCGACGGGCACCACATTGCCCTTGCAGAACAGGATGTCGCAGGCCTGGTGCACCGGGTAGGTGAGCAGAAGGCCGGTGAGCTCGTGGCCCGAGGCCTCCATCTCGGCCTTGACCGTGGGGTTGCGCGCCAGCTCGGCCTCGGA
>NZ_QRHU01000006.1:0-70208 GCF_003470945.1 Collinsella sp. AM23-17
GCCGAAAAAGAAAGTGAGTGTGGGCTCCGCCGTTCGTTCGAACGGCGGAGCCCACGTTTTGGATTTATTGGGCTGTGGCGGTGAAGGTTGTTTTGTCGGCGGCGATGTGCACGTGCAGCTTTGCCTGACCGTCGCAGCTGATGAGCACGCCTACCTCGAACGGGGTTCCCGTCTTGTCGTAGGTCGAACGCACGATGCGCATCGCCGCCTTACCGGTGTTCTGTCCCAAAAGGCGCGCCTCATGCTTGTCGAGGTTGACCGTCTCGTAGACGGCATCGACGCTTGCGGGCAGGATGCCGGTCTTTTCCGCGATGTAGGCGTAGAGCGAGCCATCCACGTCTTTGCGTGTGAGCTCGGGGCAAAGTGACACGGGGATATAGACGTAGTTGAGCTCCATGGGTTTGTCGTTGGCGAGACGCAGGCGGCGAATCTCCCAGACGGGTGTCCCCTCGGGCACTTTGAGCCCAGAGGCGATGCCGCGGACGGCCGGTATGCTTGAAAAGGCGAGAATCTGCGAGCTCGGAACCCGTCCCGCTTCGCGCATCCGCGCGCTGAAATTCAGGGCCAGGTCGATGCCGGGTGCTGAGGTTTGGGGTTTGATGAACGTGCCCTGCCCACGTTTGCGCACCACGCGCCCCTCGATGACGAGATCTTGGAAGCAACGGCGCACGGTCGCGCGCGATAACTCTAGCCGCTCACAGATTTCGAGCTCGCGTGGCAGCGGCGTCTTGGTGTCGAACGCCTGGCTGGCGATAAGCAGGGCGATTCGATGTTTAAGTTGGACATAGAGCGGCGTATCACCGCTGCGGTCGAAGGGTTCGGAGGCGAGAAACGAGATCATATCCATGGGGTACCTCCATGTCGTGGGCGTACGTGACATGGTCTGACACTGCGGAGCAAACCGGAGATGCCAGGCCCGATTCTTGCTGGTATGTATGGTGCATAAGGAACATAAAACATTTATCAGGCAATCTACCTGCTATTTTAAAAATAATTAGAAGAAAAAATAATTTAGGCACAAAAATAGTTGCTACCGTTAACCGATGAATAGTTGCCGTTCGCAACTATTTTCTTGTACCGAACATGCCCCGGCGCAACAATAATCTCAGCAAAAAGCAAAGCCGTGCGACACACGGCAGGTCGAGAGGAGACCGCATGCGGTATCTGGTAATGGTCAGTCACGGAACGCTCGCTCCCGGACTGCACAGTGTCCTCAAGATGCTCGGCAATGACGCCCCGAACATCTTGTCGACGAGTCTCGTGGACGGCATGGGCGCTGACGAGTATGTCGAGAACGTCAAGGCGATGCTCGCTCCTGTTACCGCCGATGACGAGGTTGTCCTGCTTGGTGACATCCTGGGCGGATCGCCGCTCACCAATGCCATGAACACGCTGGCCGAGAAGGGCTTGCTCGCCCACACCATTGCCTTCGGCGGTATGAATCTGCCCATGGCTATGACCGCCATGATGGGGCTTGCCACCATGGACCTGGATTCCCTCAAGCAGATGATGCTGCAGGAGGGCAAGAACGGTATGTCCGAGCTCGTTGTCCCGACCGATGACGCCGACGACGAGGACGACGACATCTAGGCCGCACCAAGGTTTCATCTAGCTGCAAACGTTAGGAAGAAGAGGCCGCGACCGCAGGCCTCATGAAGGAAAGGGGAGAACGTATGATTTCGTTCATCCGTATTGACGACCGTATGATCCATGGACAGACCGTTACCCGTTGGGCCCTCGAGTATCCCTGCGACGGTCTTATCGCCGTCAACGACGCCGCGGCGTCCAACCCCGTGCTCAAGGAGGCCTACAAGAGTGCCTCGGGCAAGAAGACGTTCGTGTGGACCAAGGAGCACTTCAAGGAGGTCTCCGAGAAGGTTCTCAAGTCCAACACCAAGTTCTTCCTGATCACCAAGAACCCGCTCGACATGAAGGAACTTCTCGTCGATTTTGGCTTTAAGACCGGCATGGACCGCATCATCGTCGGTCCCTGCAACGATCGTCCCGGCACCACCAAGCTCGGCAACAACCAGTCGATCACGCAGGAAGAGGCCCAGGCGCTCGAGGATCTCACCAACGCCGGCTACACGGTCGAGTTCGCCCTTATCAAGGAGAAATCCATTGGTGAGTGGCCAAAGTTCCGCGGTCAGTTTGGCTTCTAGTTAGGCGCCAGCCGCATTTTGGTACCTACAGCCCTGGGGGAAAGGGGCTGAGGAATAAAGAAAGGGGAAAGCATGGCAATCAATGCATTCCAAGCCGCGCTGTTCGGCCTGTTCGCCTGCCTGGCATCACTGCCTGGCATGGGTGGCACGACGATCGGCAACTACACTCTGGGTCGTCCTCTGGTCGCCGGCCTCATCGTCGGCATCATCATGGGCGATATGCAGACGGGCATCCTCGTCGGCGCTGCCATCCAGGTTGTCTACATCGCTCTCGTGACCCCCGGCGGAACCGTCTCCGCCGACGTCCGCGCCGTGTCCTATATCGGCATCCCGCTGGCGATCCTCGCCATCAAGAACTCGGGCATCGATCCCGCCTCCGCTGAGGCTGCCGGCATGGCCGCATCCCTCGGTGCCGCCGTCGGCACGCTCGGCACTGTGCTCTTCTATGGCACCGCCACCATTAACCTGGTATGGCAGGGCATGGGCTGGAAGTGGCTCGAGAAGGGCGACCTCCACAAGCTCTACCTGGTCAACAACGTTCTGCCTTGGATCGGTCACATCGTCTGCTCGTTCCTCCCGACGTTCATCATCACCATGGGCGGCACCGCCATGGTCGACCTTATGAAGACCTACATGCCCATGGACGGCATCGCGATGAAGACGCTGTTCACCGTCGGCTCGCTGCTGCCTACCGTCGGTATCGCCATCCTGCTCAAGCAGGTCATCTCCAAGCCGACGGACTTCCTCACGTTCTTCTTCGGCTTCACCCTGTCCGCTGTCATGGGATGCAACCTGATTGCCGCCGCCGGCATCGGCTGCTTCTTCGCCCTGATCAACTATGAGATCGCTTCGCTCAAGATCGACCTCGCAAACGCTCCCAAGGCAGCTATCGCCTCGGGCTCCGATGATGAGGAAGAGGAGGACATCTAATGGCAGAGAAGAAGAAACTCTCTAAGAAAACGCTTGCCAAGTCGTTCCGCAACTGGTCCTATGGCAACCTGACTTGCTTCTCGCAGGAGCACATGCAGACCTTCGGTTACCTGTGCGCCATGCTTCCGATCGTCGAGGAGCTCTACGACACGCCCGAGGAGCAGAAGCAGGCCCTCCAGACCTACTCCGCGTTCTTCAACACCGAGCCGCAGATCGGCACCATGATTGTCGGCGTCACCGCCGGCCTCGAGGAGGCTCGCGCAAACGGCGAGGCCATCGACGACGACGCCATCAACGGCATCCGCGCCGGCCTCATGGGCCCGCTCGCCGGCCTTGGCGACTCGCTGATCGTCGGTACCCTGATCCCGATCCTGCTCGGTATCGCCCTCGGTCTCTCGACCGGCGGCTCTCCGCTCGGTGCCATCTTCTATATTGTCGTGTGGAACCTGCTCATGTTCCTTGGCATGCGCTTTGCCTACAACCAGGGCTATGAGCTCGGCGGCAAGGCGGTCGAGGCCCTCGTCGGCCCCAAGGCCAAGGCTCTGCGTGATTCCATCGTGATGGTCGGTACCATGGTCATCGGTGCAGTCGGTGCTACCTGGGTCTCCATCACCTGCAGCCCCAATCTGGTGCTGCCCGGCGGCGGTAAGTTCCAGGACACGCTCGACGGAATCTATCCGCACCTGCTGCCCATGGTCTTCATCATCTTCTGCTGGTACATGATGACCAAGAAGAAGGTCAACCCCATCGTTATGATGCTGATCATCGTTGTGATCGCATTTGTGGGCGTTCTCATTGGCTTCTTCGACCCGGCACTGAGCTACTAGTCATCATCCCCTGGCCCCCTGTAAGGCCGTGCGGCCTCAACCGCACGGCCTTCTGATTTTGCGCCGCCCTTCAAGGGCAATATGGCCAGCGACCTCCATCGCCTGCACGACACCCGCTATATTGCTCTTGAAAGATGACGTATTCGACAAACGATGCACTTGCGCATGATGCACACTTTGCACGAGGAGGACCATATGCACGAGAAACATGGACACGACCTTTCGCGCGACGACTTGATTCGCGAGGCAAAGATGCAGACCGATGCTATTCAGCGGCTCAATGTTTGGCTGCGCCTGGGCTATTCGCTCGTGGCGATTGGCTTTTTGATGGGGATGTGGGGTATGCAGGGCGGCCCCGGCTGGGGTGTCCCCGTGGGCATCGTGTGCCTGGTGGTGGGCACTCCGCTTTCGATCGTGCTTAAGGTCGGCACGACCAACGCCAAAAAGAATGTCGAGCGCATGCTCGAGGCCGCTGGTGTCGACGTTGAGGAGCTTATGCGACGCAAGAAGGACGAGCAATAGACTTCCGCGTTGGGGTATCATAAATAATTGTTGCGAATGTTAACTAATGTACGGCAAATGACGGTTTTATGGCCCTTCTAGAGTTGCAAAGGACAATATCCCCAGTGGATTACGATGACGTCGCTCGAAAACTGATTGTGTACTCACGTTCCCTTGCCAAGGGATCCTTGAGTGCTGCCGGCGGCGCCAGTGTGGGCGAGGCACCGGTTTTACAGTATCTATCGGGTATTGACGGTGATGTCATTCCCTCCGAGATTGCCAAGAAGCTGAAATTCTCCCGTGCGCGCATGTCGCATATCTTGGATTCACTCGAGAGTAAGGGTTACGTTCAGCGCAGGACTGATCCAAACGATCGTCGGCGTGTGCTGGTGAGCATTACCGAGGAAGGCCGTGATTTCGCGGCGAAAAAAAATGCCGAGAGTGTGGCATCGCTCTCGAAACAACTCTCAGCGCTCGGCGAGCACGATGCCCAGGAGCTCGTGCGCATCCTGAATAAAGCTTACAGCCTTACCTATGATGCCGACGACTACCTGGACAATCTATAAGGATAAAGACAGACATTTAGGTGCATCTTGAAATGCACCCGGGACAGTTGTGCCCATCAGCCACCGTCAACATCTCATTCCAAACCAAATCAGCCAACGTACGTCATGGCAATCCCCGGTAGGTTGCAGGATGGCGGCTGAGCCTTTCCCTCGGGAAACTTCGCGAAGCCCAGTTCCCGAGGGAAAGGTATGGTCTGTGTAATACCAGATAAACAGTACATTTTTGCTAGATTGGTATTTGACTGAAGAACCAATTGGTATGGCTTATTAAGCCCACCTTGCCGTTGACGCTTATTTTGCTGCCGCTGGGAGAATTCCGAACTTGGGTGCGCAAGTGCTCCCATATGTTGATATGACCTAGTAGGTGGCTATCTGGTTACTACCAGTTGGCCCCTTGGTAACGGGTGGCCCCCATTGTGCGGAATGTACCGAACATCTCCGTTTGATACGTTTTCCCATGCTGCCGGGGGGGCGTCCTCGGCACCTCAGCATGTCGGAAGAAAGGAGACCAGATGCGCAGGAATTCCATTTTTACGAAACGGTGGGTGAAGGGAAGCGCGGTCCTCGTTGCCACTGCAGCGACGCTCGTGTTTGCCAATCCCCAGCAGGCGATTGCCGCGCCACTCAAGGGCGTCGACTCGGCGACCGTGTCCCAGTCTGCCTCGAATGTCGTCGACATCGATTTCGCTGACGGCATCAAGGGCCGTATTACGTTCCTCGAGGACGGTATTTTCCGTTATAACGTCGACCCCAAGGGTGAGTTTTCCGAGTACGCCACGCCGCGCAGTAAGTCCCACACGGCTAAGATCCAGGCTCAGCCCGATACCTCGGACACCTACAGCAAGCCGAGTGCGACGGTTGCCGACAAGGGCGACACTATCGAGATCACCGGCGGAAAGGCGACCGTGATCCTGGACAAGGCGACTGGCAAGATGAGTATCAAGTCAGGCGACCGTGTCGTGGTTTCCGAGTCCGCGTCCCTCGACCTTGATAAGAAGGGTACCGTCCAGACGCTCGCCAAGGAGAAGTCCGAGAACTTCTTTGGCGGCGGCACCCAGAACGGACGCTTCCTGCACACCAACCAGACCATCGCCATCTCCAACACGAACAACTGGACCGATGGCGGCGTTGCCTCGCCCAACCCGTTTTATTGGACGAGTGACGGCTACGGCGTGCTCCGAAACACGTTTGCAGAGGGTTCCTACGACTTCGGTTCCACGGACTCATCGACGGTCACGACTTTGCACAGCGAGAATGAGTTTGATGCCTACTACTTCGTGGCGACCAACGAGGGAGCTTCGAACGTGGCAACTGAGATGCTGCAGGACTACTACAAGGTGACCGGTAACCCGGTACTGCTGCCCGAGTACGGGTTCTACCTTGGTCATCTTAATGCCTATAACCGTGATGGCTGGTCAACGACCTCGGGTCAAAAGAAGTGGGAGACCAAGGGCAGCAAGTCCTCGAGCGAGAAGGGCGACGTTAAGTACGAGTCTGGCATGTCGACGGGCTACAAGCTCGACGGCACACTTGCGGCCGAGACGCTCAACGGTGAGGGCCCTACGGTTGATACCGAGAACATGAAAGCGACCGATTTCGACCGCCAGTTCTCTGCTCGGCAGGTTATCGATGACTACGAGGACAGCGACATGCCGCTCGGCTGGTTCCTGCCGAACGACGGCTACGGCGCCGGCTATGGCCAGAACGGTTACTACAAGACCGGCGGCGTCAACTCCGACGGAGCGAGCTCGGCCGACCGTCTTAACGCTGTGCGTGCCAACGTCGACAACCTTAAGAAGTTCACCGAGTATGCCAACTCAAAGGGTGTGAGCACGGGCTTGTGGACCCAGTCCAACCTTGAGCCCGACAGCAACCCTGAGACCCCGTGGCATCTGCTTCGCGACTTCGACGCCGAGGTCAAGACGGGAGGCATCACTACCCTTAAGACCGACGTTGCCTGGGTTGGATCTGGCTACTCCTTTGGTCTTAATGGCATCAAGACAGCTTATGACACGGTGACGACCGGCGCTAACAAGCGCCCCAACATCATCACGCTCGATGGTTGGGCCGGCACGCAGCGCTTTGGTGGCATTTGGACCGGCGACCAGTATGGCGGTAACTGGGAGTACATTCGCTTCCATATCCCCACGTATATCGGTCAGAGTCTTTCGGGCAACCCCAACATCGGCTCCGACATGGATGGCATTTTTGGCGGCGACCCCATCATCTCTGCGCGTGACTACCAGTGGAAGACGTTCACGCCCTCTATGCTCGACATGGACGGTTGGGGCACCTACCGTAAATCGCCCATGACGCACGGCGATCCCTACACAGGCATCTCGCGCTTCTACCTCAAGCTCAAGGCGCAGCTCATGCCCTATATCTACACGAGCGCGGCCTCGGCGGCCAACATCGACACGGGTAACGGCGATGCCGGCCTGCCCATGATCCGCGCCATGCTGCTTTCCGATAACTCCGAGTACGCCGCAAGCACCTCGACGCAGTACCAGTATATGTTCGGTGAGAACTTCCTAGTGGCACCGGTGTATCAGGATACCCAGGCAGACGAGAACGGCAACGACATTCGCAATGGGATTTACCTCCCCAACTACGGCACCGACGAGAATCCCACCATCTGGATCGATTACTTCTCGGGTAAGCAGTATCGCGGCGGCCAGGTTCTCAACAACTACGAGGCTCCGCTTTGGAAGCTGCCGCTGTTTGTGAAGGCCAACGCTATCGTGCCGATGTACGCCGAGAACAACAACCCCGAGGCCGTGAGCGACACCAACACCAAGGGTACCGACCGCAGCCAGCGTATCGTCGAGTTCTTCGCCACCGAGGGCGACGGCACCTTTACGCAGTACGAGGACGACGGCTCCTCCATCGAGAACAACACGACTGAGGACGATTCCTACGGTACGATCGACAATATCTCCTACGGTGAGCATGTGAGCACCGTCTACAGATCCAAGGCCGCAGGCGGCACCGCGA
Source organism: Collinsella sp. AM23-17 (assembly GCF_003470945.1). Taxonomy (NCBI): domain Bacteria; kingdom Bacillati; phylum Actinomycetota; class Coriobacteriia; order Coriobacteriales; family Coriobacteriaceae; genus Collinsella; species Collinsella sp. AM23-17. The sequence goes on from NZ_QRHU01000006.1 coordinate 7,981, forward strand.
CCTTTACCGCCGAAGCCTCGCAGGGTGGCTACAACGGCTACGACTCCAATCGCACCACGACCTTCGTGGCCAACGTGTCCGCCAAGCCCATGAGCGTCGTCGCCAAGAACGGCGGATCCGCGCTCAACGTGGTTGAGGTCGACTCGCAGGAGACCTTTGACACCGCGACCCCCGAGGCCGGCCAGGCGGTCTACTTCTACAGCGAGACCCCTAACCTCAACCACTACGGCAGCGATGTGGACGGCACCGAGGCCGAGCGGGGCGAGAGCTTTAACAACACCAAGATCACCACGAACCCCAAGGTCTACGTCAAGTTCGCGAAGACCGATGTTGCTGCGGCGGCGCAGACGCTCGAGCTGGGCGGTTTCGTGAACGCCGACGCCACGCTCACAGCCGATCGCCTTAACGAGAGCCTCTCCGCACCCACGAACCTTGCTGCCCCCGAGGACGTCACGACCCCAACGAGCATCAAGCTCACCTGGGGAAAGGTCGATGGTGCTACCTCCTACGACCTTAAGGTCGACGGCACCGTGTTCGCCGTGGGTGATGCGGCCGAGTTCACGCACACCGACCTCGCCTACAATAGCAAGCACACCTACCAGATTCGTTCGCGCAACGCCGAGGGCTACTCCGCCTGGAGCGATGTGCTCGAGGCGAACTCCGCACTCGATCCGTGGCGGAACGTCCCCGACGCCGAGCAAATCACCTGGGAGGGCTCACTTTACGGCAGCCATAAGGCCGAGCTCGCCTTCGACCATGAGTTCCAGTCGGGCGACGGCGGTTTCCACTCCGGTGGCAACGATCTGGGCAAGGCGCTTACCGTTGACTATGGACGCGCTTACAAGCTCGATAAGCTCGAGTACTATCCGCGCGATGACGCCGGCAACGGCACTGTGACCAAGATGCGTGTTGAGACGAGTCTCGATGGCGTCCACTGGACGAGCCAGGAGGTCGATTGGGCACGTTCCGCTGATTGTAAGACGGTAGCGTTTGACGGCACCGTGGCCGCCCGTTACGTGCGCATGACACCGCTCGCCTCGGTCGGCAATTTCTTCTCCGCGTCCGAGATTGCCATCTACAAGACCGACGGCACGGATGGCTTCGCCGTGGGCTCCAACCTCAACAAGGCCACGATCTCCGACGGAGACTACTCCAACATGAAGAACTATCTGGGCCTCGAGAATCGCGAGCCCGATACCCCGACGTTCGGTTCGCAGATCCGCGACCACTTCGCCGACCTCAACGATAACGGCGTTTACGACGTCTACGATTACTCGTTCACCATGGCGGGTCTTGACGGCGGCACTAAACAAAAGGGCAAGGTCGCAGGTTCGCTCGCGGTGATTCCGAGCAAGACCGAGGTCGAGGCCGGTGATGAGATCACCGTTGATGTCTATGCGGCCGACGCCAAGAACGTCAACGCCCTGGGCGCTCTCGTCAACTTCAAGAGCGACCAGTTCGAGTTTGTGTCCGAGAGCATCGCGCAGGACGGCTCGACTGCCGGCATGGAGAACCTGTCTCGCGAGAAGGTCCAGTTCGCGGACAGAACGCAGACTATCAATCTCGCCTTTGCCAACCGCGGCGATGGCAAGCTCTACAACGGTACCGGCGCGGTGGCGAGTTTCAAGCTCAAGGCCAAGACCGCCGGCAAGGTCGAACTGCCCTCGACATCTTGGCTCATCGGTCCGGCATGCGACGCACTTGAGTTTGCGAGCGACGGCACGGTGACGATGCCGGATGTTCCTCAGCCAACGGTCGCCGAGTACGGTCAGGACGCCTTCAACATCACGATGACCAACGATGAGCTCACGACCGACGACGGGACCAACGTCGAGAAACTTATCCAGCAGAAGAGCTATAACGCGCTGTTCGATAATAACGAGGGCGACAACGGCTTTGAGTTCCTATGGAACTGGAGCGGCAACTGGGACAGCGAGGGTAAGCTTCCGAGTTACGTGAAGCTTCCCACCACGATGACATTCGCATTTAAGACGCCGTCGAAACTCGATAGTGTCGAGGTCGTTAACCGCAACGGTGGCAACGGAACCGTGCAGAAGATCAAGGCTGTCGTGACGTTCGAGGATGGCTCGACCCAAGAGTTCGCGGGCGGGGAGTACGATTCCTTCCTGGCTCGCTACGCCTTTGACCTCTCTGCCGAGAACAAGGGCAAGAAGGCGACCAAGGTCGAGGTCACGCCGCTTGAGGCATCGGGTGACCAGATGCTCACACTGCGTGAGGTCAACTTCAACTACACGCAGGGTGTCGAGGCCATCGAGGGTGTCGAGCTAGGCAAGAACCAGACCGAGTTCTTTGAAGGCGACATTACGCCCGTCGACGCCAAGGCTACGCCTGAGAGCGCTGGCTACCCCTATGTGACGGTCGAGAGCTCCGACCCCTCTGTGGTAAGCGTCTCCGCTGTTCAGGCTGGCGATAGCGTGAGCTACTACCTGCGTGCCAACAAGGCCGGCAAGGCAAAGATCACGGTGGCGTCGGTACTCGACCCCTCCAAGACCGCATCCTATGAGGTCGAGGTCAAGGCTGGTGTCGATACCTCTGCGCTCGTAGCAGCGCTTTCCAAGGCCGCGGGCTACAGCGAGTCCGTCTACACCAAGGATTCCTATGCAGCTCTCACCACTGCGGTCGAGGCGGCTCAGAAGCTCCTCGACAGCGGCCAGGGCAGCTATAGCAAGAAGGATGTCGCAGACGCCACAGCCAAGATCGAGAAGGCAATCGACGGCCTCAAGATGCGCCCTGTTGATGAGAAGATTCTCATCAACACGCCCGAGAACCGCAAGAACGTCAAGGTGGCCGGCTTCTCGAGTGAGGCCGACTACGAGGGCAGCAACGCCGTCAACGCTCTCGACGGCGACGAGCGGACGCTTTGGCACAGCGACTGGGCCCATGGGACCGGTATGCCCCAGTATCTGAGTGTCGACCTGGGCCGCGACTACGATCTCACCGACGTTACATTCCTGCCGCGCCAGGACGGCGGCACTAACGGCGATATCTTCGAGGCCGAGATACTGGTCTCCGACACTGCCGACGGTTATGAGAAGGGCACCGCCGCGTCGATGGGTACGTTCGCCTTCGACAACGATGGCCGCGTGCTCACCGACCGTGGCGACTGGAAACAGATGAGCTTTGGCGCCGCGCGCGGTCGCTACGTGACCGTCAAGGTGATTCACGCCGGCGGGGGCGACGTTGATGCCTACTGCAGCATGGCGGAGCTCAAGTTCTACGGTACGGCCGTCCCCGATCCGGTGGCGAAGGATGATCTCACTGCCGCGATCGAAAAGGTTGATGCCGAGCTTGCCGCCGGCGACCTCAAGGCCGGCGACTACACCGAGGCCTCCTGGACGGCGCTCGAGAACGCCCTGGCGAGCGCCCGCGCCATCTTGAGCGACGAGGATGCCACGCAGGACGAGGTCGACCAGGCGCTCAGGGCGCTCGAGAGCGCCCGCGACGCGCTCGAGAAGACCCCGGTGGTCCCGGTCGAGAATCCGACTAAGAAGCAGCTCAAGGCCCTGGTCAAGCAGGCGAAGGAGACTGACACCAGGGGCAAGACGGCCGAGTCTGTCAAGGCCCTGACGGATGCCATTACCTACGCCGAGGACGTCTTGGGTGATGAGAATGCTTCCGACACCCAGATCCAGGCGGCCTATAGCCAGCTCAAGCTGGCCATTGAGAGCCTCAAGGATGCCGATTCCGGCAACCAGGGCGGCTCGGGCAACCAGGGTTCCGGCAATGGCTCGAACGGCGGCAACCAGGCGGGCAAGCCCGCAGGCGACAAGGCCCAGGGCAGCAAGAAGAACGGTTCGGCGATTCCCAATACCGGAGACCAGACGGCGGCGACCGTCGCGACCGTCGGTGGTCTTGGCGCCATCATCGCCGCGATCGGCGCTTTCTTCCATCGTCGCAGCAAGGCTAAGTAGCCCCAGCAACAGCTAAGCAAGCGTGCCCGCCGTCCCACCCAAGGACGGTGGGCACGCTTTTTGAATGTAGGCAGAAAGCTCCGACCCTTCGGCCTTAATCTCGCAAAGCGTTCCGTCTCCCGCCGAACACATCAGCATCGGCGGCTATACTTGAATTATTTGCAGTTAAGGGTCGCGGATTGGCCGCGTCACCGCTCTCAACAGGAGGTCTTTGTTTATGGCAGATCAAAAGCCGGTTGTCGGGATCATCATGGGCTCCAAGTCCGATCTGGGTGTTATGGAAGGCTGCACCGCCGAGCTCGAGGCGCTCGGTGTGCCCTATGAGCTCGTCATTGCGAGCGCACACCGCACACCGGCGAAGGTCCACGAGTGGGCTTCGACTGCTGCCGATCGCGGTATCAAAGTGATTATCGCCGCCGCCGGCAAGGCCGCTCACCTGGGTGGTGTCGTGGCCGCCTTTACGCCGCTGCCGGTTATCGGCGTACCTATGAAGACGAGTGACCTGGGCGGTATGGATTCGCTGCTGTCGATGGTGCAGATGCCTTCGGGCGTGCCCGTGGCCTGCGTTGCCATCAACGGCGCCAAGAACGCCGCCATTTACGCCACGCAGATTCTGGGCGCATGCGACCCCGAGTACCGCAAGGTTATCGAGAAGATGAAGCAGGAGATGGCCGACGCCTAGGCGTTCCGCCGTTTCACCGCAGCATAAGGAGAGCCATGTCCGATTATCAGGGAAAACGATTCAAGGCTTCTCAGATTCCCGATCCGTCGAAGCCGGGTGCTGCCCATGCGGCACAGCAGGGTCGGACATCCTCTCCTCAGCAGCCGCGCGCGCCGCGCCCCGTGACACCGGCGACGCATCGTCGACAGGACGCGCCGGCCGCATATCGACCTTCATCTTATAGCACCGCTAAGAAGCCGCCCCGGTCTTCATCGCATGCCACGCCGTCGGATTACACCGAGTCGCCGCGTAAAAAGCGCCGCTCCATCATTCCTATTCTGCTCATCATCGTGGGCATCGGTCTGATTGTTGCCGCCGCTGCCATCTTTATCAATGCCCAGATTGGCTATAAGCAGGCGAGCGATTCGTATCAGAAAATCGAGAAGCAATATGTAAGCGATAAGGACGCCAGCGGCGTGCCGATTATCGACTTTGATGCACTTGCTCAGACGAACCCCGAGATTGTGGGTTGGATTTACGTGCCGGGAACCAACATCAACTATCCCGTGGTGCAGACCAACAACAACTCCAAATACCTCAACACGCTGTTCGATGGCACGTCTAACGCCTCGGGTGCCATCTTCTTGGATAGCGATGACACCGCGCCGGGAATGGTCGACCAGCAGACCACGATCTACGGCCACCATATGAACGATGGGTCGATGTTCAACGTGATTTCGGATACGACTGACCAGGCAACGTTCGATAGCGTTGAATATGTGTACTACATCACGCGCGATGCGACGTATAAGTTGCGTCCGCTGGCGACCAAGGTGGTCGAGGACACGTATGCCAAGGCGCGCACGACCAATTTTGAGGGCGACGACGGACTCAAGAACTACCTGTCCGAGATGCTCGACGGCGCTTCTGCCGTGGCGAGTGATGCCACCGATCGTGCCGCTTCGGCAACTAAGGTTGTAACGCTTGTGACCTGTCGTTCGCTGTCGCTGAGCAACACACGCGCCGTCATGGTACTCACGCCGGTCGAGGAATAAGTTGTTCGAGAGTAGCTAAAAAGGCCCCGTCCCAAATTGGCTACTCGACGACGGTAAGGGAGAAATGATGCTCGAGAGTGGCAAATTGATGCCTTCGATTGATGCTTGGCTGCGCGAGGCCAAGGCCGATGCTTCGGCGGCAGGCTGTGGGATGTATCTGACGCATAACGGTGTGGTGCGCGCGACGCCCAAGGCTGAGGTGCGCGGAGTCGAGACCGATGGCGTGGCGCCTGGGCATAAGGTGGGCGGCATGGTGTTTGGCTTCGATGCTCAGAAGGTGCAGGCTGCTATCGAGGCCACGCGCGCGATGCCGGGTATCGGCTATGTGCGCGTGTGGCTGGCAAGCGGCGAGCTTTCCGTAGGTGACGACATCATGCTCGTGCTTATCGGCGGGGACATTCGCCCACACGTGGTCGATGCACTGCAGGCGCTCGTTGGCACCATCAAGAACGAATGCGTGAGTGAGGTCGAGCGCGAGGCATAGAGGATTGCGTCGATAGAAGGATCGTTTATAAAAATGCCCACCGGTACGTGTGATACCGGCGGGCATTTTGCGTTTTGGGCGCGGTGGGCGCTACACGCGCGTCGCATCCTTGGGGCTCATGGTCATGCTCTGGAAGCGGTTTTCCATGTACTCGTTATCGAAGTGCTCTCCGTAGAACTGTGCGACGGGAATGTCCGGCTCCGTGCCGTTAACGCGCTGGTACCAGTAGTCGAGCGACTGCAGCGTCATGACGCCGTCGACCAGCATGATAACGGTAAAGATGACGGTGGCCGAGTATCGGCTCTTCCAGGGGATCTTGTTGATAAGCTTAAGCAGCCTCGGCAGCAGCAGCTTGATCCAGATGAGGCCGCCCAGGCCCCACAGGCAGGCGAAGCCCGTGCAGGTGCGTCCGCCCGTGAGGACCACGAGCGGATCGGGCAAACCGAACAGCGTTATATGCGAGTAGCTCCACGAGACCACGCCAAACGCGGTCTGCATAAACCAGCCCACGAACACCTCAAAGCTGGCGCCGAGCAGGGCGCTCACCAGGAAAATGATGATGGGGTTCTTTTTGTAGAAGCGGTTAAGCACCATGGTCATGAGCACGGCGCCAAATCCGTAGATGGGGCTGAAGGGGCCAAACAGCATGCCGGCGCGGTTCTGATAGACGCCCGGGTCGTCGACCGTCATGTGCCAGATGTCCTCGGCGATCAGGCCGAGTATGCAGCAGACAAAGAACACCCAGAACAGGTTGAAGTAGTTGAGCTTGATGTAGCCCTCGCCGGTTTCATCGCGGCCGAGCATGCCCTCGGCGGCAGCGTCGCGGTCGAGCATCTCCTGCAGGCGGCGCTGCAGTTCGCGCTCCTGACGCAGCGTGGGGTCGACGGTTGCCGAAAGTGCAACAAGGATGCCGAGCTGGATCGCGGGACGCAGCAGGAAGGGCCCGATGCCCTGGAGCATCACGTCGACCAAAAGCTCGACGACGGTGAATGCAATAAGGATGTAGGACAGGCGGGCGGCGTTGCGGCGCTGGTTTTTGATAAGGTCCAGGCCAAAGATGATTAGGATGACGGCACTTGCCGCAGAGAGCATGATGCCGGCGACGATAAGGCCGACTGCGACGAGCGTGTTGTCGCCGAGCTTTTCGGTGGCGTTGCCGTTAACAAGTGCCGTGATGACCTGCCACATAAAGGCAGCGACCGACGGGAGCGTGCCCACGCCGGAAAGGATGCACAGGACGGCGTACACCTTAATGATGAGGGGAATCTTCTTGACCTCTGTGGCGCTGGGGACGCTGGGGTCGAGTTCGTTTCGATCCATACAGAACCTTTCTCGCTTTGTTGTAGGTTATAAGGATACGCCGCCGACCTGCCAAAAGACAGGACGAACGTCCCAATTGCAACTTTGTAATCCCCAACGGTGGACGCGGCGGCCATCTGGGGGGCGCGGGCGCTTGCACTGGACAGACCGATAAAATGTTTGGCAACAAAACTGATTATTAGCTCGGTGGGCTTTTAAAAAGCGCTGTTCATGCGCGGGAGTGCTTGTCTTGCCGTGCGTATAATAGGGCAGGTAACGCCAAAAATACGAGGCTCTGAGGGGATACCATGTCTCAAGAAACCATCCGCGCGGCCGAGCGTGCCGCGGGACAGGTGAACACCATGTCGACGTATGATCCGGACTCCGACCAGCTGCATGAGGAATGTGGCATTTTCGGCGTATGGGCGCCCGATCGCGACGTGGCTCGACTGACGTACTTTGGCCTGCGTGCGCTGCAGCACCGTGGCCAGGAATCGGCTGGAATCGCCGTGGGTGACGGCGGCACGGTTATGGTCCGCAAAGATCTGGGCCTGCTCGACCGCGTGTTCTCCAACGCCGACCTGTCGACGCTCTCCGGCCAGCTGGCCGTGGGTCATGTGCGCTACGGCACTGCCGGCGCCAAGAGCTGGGAAGCCTCTCAGCCGCACCTCTCTACCATCAATAGCGTCATTATCGCGCTCGCGCACAACGGCACCCTCGTCAACACCGACGAGCTGCGCCGTCAGCTGATCGAGCTGGGCGTGCCGTTCCTCTCCAATTCGGATTCCGAGGTCGCGACCAAGCTTATCGGCTACTTTACCCAGCGTACGGGCCACCTGCGCGAGGGTATTCGCAAGACCATGGAGCTCGTGCGCGGCGGCTACGCCATGACGCTCATCAACGAGCAGGCGCTCTACGCATTTCGCGATCCACACGGCATTCGCCCGCTCGTGCTGGGCAAGCTGGTGGACGAGGGTCTGGACCAGGCCGATGCCGCAGCCGTTTCGCAGCTGCCGTCGCAGGACGGCGCCGCGACGGTCGACTCCGCCGTCCGTGTCACGCGCGCCGGCGGCTGGGTCGTTGCTTCCGAGACCTGCGCACTCGACATCGTGGGTGCCGAGTACGTCCGTGACGTCCGTCCCGGCGAGATCTTGCGCATCAGCGCCGAGGGCCTGGTATCCGAGCAGGGCGTGCCTGCAGCCGAAGAGCCCGCCAACTGCATCTTTGAGCAGGTCTACTTTGCCCGCCCCGACTCCATCATGAACGGCAAGAGCGTCTATGCCTGCCGTTACGACATGGGTCGTCAGCTGGCACATGAGGAGCCTGTCGAGGCCGACCTGGTCATCGGCGTGCCCGACTCCGGCCTGCCGCCTGCGGAGGGGTATTCGCACGAGAGCGGTATTCCCTTTGGCGAGGGCCTTATCAAGAACCGCTACGTGGGCCGTACGTTTATCGAGCCTACGCAGGAGTTGCGCGCCATGGGCGTGCGTATGAAACTCAACCCGCTGCGCGACAACATCGAGGGCAAGCGCCTGGTCGTCATCGACGACTCCATCGTGCGCGGCACCACCATGGTGCAGCTCGTCAAGATGCTGCGCAACGCCGGCGCCAAGGAGATTCATATCCGCATCAACTCGCCCGAGGTCATCTGGCCGTGCTTCTACGGTATCGATACCGACGTGCAGTCGCAGCTTATCAGCGCCAACAAGACGGTCGACGAGATTTGCGAGTATATCGGCGCCGATTCGCTGGCCTTCCTTTCGGTCGAGGGCCTGCTTAAGGTCATGCCCAAGGGCGGCTACTGCGACGCGTGCTTTACCGGCCGCTATCCCGTGGCGATTCCCGAGAGCTTTGGCCGCGACAAGTTTATGGAGGGCTTTAAGCCCCGCAACCTGGACAAGCCGCTGTACTTTGACGACGACGCCGTGGTCGAGAAATACGACGACCGCAGCTGGGAAGAGGAGCACGGCGAGGCCTAAAACCTGCCATATGGGGACAGGTATATTTTGGTAGGTTTTACCTGCTGTTTTGTTGATATGACGGCGGGTGCTGTTATGGCACACGCCGAAATGAACGCAATTATGAGCACCGTTTGGCGCCCGCGCGGCGCGACGGTAGTGGGAGAGGAAGGCTCAGATGAGCGACAGCAAGCATGTGACGTACGAGGACGCCGGCGTCGATACCGCCGAGGGCGGTCGCGCCGTCGACGCGATTAAGCAGATGGTCAAGGACACCAATCGTCCCGAAGTTATCGGCGGCATCGGTGGCTTTGGTGGCCTGTTCTCGGCCGCCGCGCTTAAGGATATGGAAGACCCGATCCTGATCAGCGGTACCGACGGCGTGGGCACCAAGCTCGTGCTCGCCCAGATCATGGACCGTCACGAGACGGTGGGCCAGGATCTGGTCGCTATGTGCGTCAACGACATTTTGGCTTCGGGCGCCGAGCCGCTGTTCTTCCTGGACTACGTCGCCATCGGTCACATAGAGGCCGAGCACATGGCAAAGATTATCAAGGGTGTGGCCGACGGCTGCAAGCTCGCGGGCTGCGCGCTCGTGGGCGGCGAGATGGCCGAGCACCCGGGCGTCATGGCTCCGGCCGACTACGACCTCGCCGGCTTTACCGTGGGCGTCGTCGACCGTCCCAAGATGCTCGACCCCGCAAACGTCCGCCCCGGCGACGTGATCCTGGGCCTGCCTTCCACCGGCGTGCACTCCAACGGCTACTCGCTCGTGCGCAAGGTCATCGGCGTCGACGGCATCAAGCCGGGCACGCCCGAGGCCGCCGCTAAGGCCGAGGAGCTGAGCCGTCCGCTCGAGGAGCTCGGTGGCGCTTCGCTGGCTGACGCCCTGCTGGCCCCCACGCGCATTTATGTGAAGCCGATTCTTGAGCTGCTGCGCGGCGGCGCCAACGTGCATGCTATCGCCCACATCACCGGCGGCGGTATTACCGAGAACCTCAACCGCGCGCTCGCCGACGACGTTGACGCCGTGGTCACCCGCAACGGCGCCGAGATGGGTTGGGACGTTCCTCCCGTCATCACCTACGTGTCGCGCCAGGCCGAGCTCGCCCCCAACGAGGCATGCAAGACCTTCAACATGGGCGTTGGCCTGTGCCTGATCGTCGCCCCCGAGGACGAGGCCGCGGTTACCGAGGCCCTGGTCGCGCTGGGCGAGAAGCCGTTCCGCGTGGGCGAGTGCGTCGAGGGTTCCGGTAAGGTCGTGTACTCCGATGAGCGCTAACGAGCAGATGGCTGCCGCCGAGGGCCTGGACTTTGTGCCCTATACCCGTCCGACCGCCACCGATACGGCCGAGCCGCTTAAGATCGGTGTGCTCATCAGCGGCTCCGGCACCAATCTGCAAGCGCTGATCGACCTAATCGCCGCCGGCAAGCTCAACGCTTCGATTGAGCTTGTGGTGTCGAGCCGTCCTTCGGCTAAGGGTTTGCAGCGCGCTGAGCGCGCGGGCATCCAGACGCTCACGCTGTCCAAGGATGTCTATGCCGACCCCATCGCCGCCGACGAGATCATCGCGCACGAGCTGCTCGAGCGCGGCTGCGAGTATGTGGTCATGGCCGGCTACATGCGCATGGTGCACACGCCTCTGCTGGCGGCGTTTCCCAACCGCGTGGTCAACTTGCATCCGGCGCTGCTGCCGAGCTTTACCGGTGCGCATGCGATTGACGATGCCTTTGCGCGCGGCGTCAAGGTAACTGGCGTGACTGTGCATTTTGCCAACGAGGTCTACGACAACGGTCCCATCATCGCCCAGCGTGCGCTGGCTGTCGAGGAGGGCTGGGATGTCGACACGCTCGAGGAGCACATCCACGCGATTGAGCACGTGCTGTATCCCGAGGTCGTGCAAATGCTCGCCGACGGCCGCGTCCACGTGCTGGAGAGCGGCAAGGTCGTAATTGATCCGGCACGCTAGTCGTGTGTAAGAGGGCTCATTGAGCGTTCTTTGGGACGTAAGCGATCTAGAAAATCTGATAGGGCCCTGTCCGTGCGCGGGCGGGGCCCTTTTGTGTGGTCTACTCTGTTTGCTATACTGCTAGCAAGTAGAGAGGAGCCGCTATGGGTACAGCAACGGTGCAGCTCAACACACGAATCGACCCTATGCTCAAGGCCGGTGGCGATGCGGTCCTGACTCGTAATGGACTGGGGCCGAGTGACGCCATTCGTGCGCTTTGGACCTATCTTGCCGAGCATCAAACGTTGCCGGGATTTATGGTGACGGATAAGTGCGAGACGCCCCGTGCGAAGAGTCTTGCCGAACAGGGGTGTGGTCTGGCTTTTTCCTCATTGGGGTTGAGCTTCTCAGATTTTGCGCCAGGCGAATCATCGGCGGACAACTGGGATGCCGTACGCGATGATATGTATGACGCGATGATTGCCGACATAGAGGCGAATTGCCGATGATTGAGGCAAAGCGGCTCTTGGTGGACACGAATGTTTGGCTTGATTACTACCTGCAAGAGGGCGCATTCGACAACGTGAGAAGATTGGTTGAACTGGCCGAAGCGGGAAAGATCGACCTTCTGTACGCGCCAACGACGGCAAAGGACGTGTTCTATATCTTGCCTCGGCGTCTAGCTCGACGGAATGTGAATGGGATTAACGCTTCGTTCGGTCCGGCTGCATGGGCATGCGTCGAGCATATGATGCAGGTGGCAACGGCTTCCCCGCTTTCGATGGCGGAGTGCGAGATGGCGCGCATGCTTGGCAAGCGCATGCCGGACCTCGAGGACAATCTCATTATCGCCTCGGGCGATACGGCGGATGTTGACTACGTAGTCACGAGCGACCGACGCATGTTGGAGACGATGCCCGAGGTATGCTTGACGCCCGCGCGCGCACTCGAGCTCATCGGGATCCTCGGCTAACCTTGCACACCCCGTTTCGCTATCATATTGAGCATTGTGGCCCTCATGCAACTTTGGAGGACGGTATGGCGGATAACGAAGCACTGTTTACGCCTGAGCTGGTGTTTTTTGATTGGGAGTGCGCGACGCCCGCTGAGGTGTTTGCGCGACTCGAAGGCGAACTTGCCTCACGCGGCTACATCTGCACCGGTTGGCTCGACGCCGTCCGCACGCGCGAGGATGCCTATCCCACGGGCCTTGCCATGCCGGCGGCCAACATCGCCATCCCACACACCGACCCGGGGTTTGTGGCCAAGCCCTATATCGCGGTGGTAAAGCCCGCCGCGCCCGTGACGTTCAATGCTATGGCCGGCATGGGTGCCCCCGTGCCGGCGCAGATCGTCATCAATTTGGGTATTGCCGAGCCGGGCGGCCAGGTCGAGGCCCTGCAAGCGCTCATGAATATCTTTATGGACGCGGACGTCGCAGCCGATGTGCTCGGCCAGACCACGCCCCAAGGCATGGTCGACGCCATCCGCCGCCACTTTTAAAGCCGGCACTTGGGGACTGTCCCTAACTGCCGGCAGAAAAGGAACGTCCCCAAGTGCCAGGGTTGCCCCTTTGTCGCGGGGGCTGCGTTGTGACACAATGGCGTTTGTTCGATTCGTGATGCGAAAGGCCAACTATGGCAAACAAGAAAAAGAACTCTGAGGCCGCGCCGACGCCCGAGCAGCAGACTCGTGCTGCCTCCAGCTCTCGTAAGAAGCAGCGCAAGACGTACGTGTCTAAGACCGTCAAGATCGTTCTGGTGGTCATCGGCGTGCTGGCGATGCTGCTTTCCGTCTCGGCCATGGCGTGCTCCGGCCTTATGTCGCAGGCAGAGGATACCTCGGGCTACAAGCTTACCGGCGGTGTGGCTGCCACTATCAACGGCACCAACCTCACCGAGGACACCGTGACAAAGCAGATCATGAGCATGCGCACGTCTTACGGCTACACCAAGGACAAGGACTGGGCGCAGTATCTGGTCGACAACGACCTCACGCCCAAGAAGTACCGCAAGCAACTCATCGACTCCTACACGCAGCAGATTCTGCTTCAACAGGCACAGAAGGAGAACGGCGTGACGGTGTCGGACGAGGAGGTCGAGAAGGCTTGGAAGGACGCGTGCAAGAGCGCGGGCGGTGCCAAGGCCTTTAAGAAGACCCTCAAGACCTACGGCTACACCGAAGACACCTATAAGAGCTCGCTCAAGGAGAGCCTGGCGCAGCAAAAGCTCAAAGATGCCGTGGCGCCCACAAGCAAGCCCAAGGACAGCGAGATTGTCGATTACATCAACGAGAACCTGTCCAACTACAATGACGCCCGTCGCTCGTCGAATATTCTGATCAAGGTCGATTCCGACGCTTCCGACGAGGACAAGGCCGCCGCCAAGGCCAAAGCGCAGGAGTGCCTGGACAAGATCAACTCCGGTGAGCTGAGCTTTGAGGACGCCGTTGAGCAGTACTCCGAGGACACCGGTTCCAAGGAGAAGAAGGGCGATGTGGGCTGGGATAAGCTCACCACTTTCGTCGACAGCTACCAGACGGCACTCGAGGGGCTCAACAAGGGCGACGTGAGCGAAGTCGTCGAGTCGACCTATGGTTACCACATCATCAAGTGCACCGACTACTTCCATGTCGATAATCAGGTTGATGACATCAACCAGGTGCCCAAGGCCATCAAGAAGTATGTCTCCAACGTGGTGAAGACGCAGGCGGCCAGCACTGCATACAGTGAGTGGCTGGAGCAGTACAAGAAGGACGCCGACATTACCGTCAACCCCATGCCCAAGGACGTACCCTATAACGTGAGCCTGAAGGGCGTCACCAAGAGTTCGACCGACGATTCGTCGACGACTGAGTAATCATGGGGCGGTGCTCGCGCGAGTGCCGCCCACGCTATTAGAGAGGATTTGCAGATGACCAACGAAGAGCTGCAGAAAGAAATGATCGCGGCCATGAAGGCCAAGGACAAGGTTCGCCTGTCCATCATTCGCCAGGTTAAGGCCGAGGTGAAGAATATCGAGGTCAACGAGCGCCGCGATGTGACTGAGGAAGACGTCAACAGCATGATCAAGCGTCTGATCAAGCAGACGAGCGAGACGCTGGAGATGTCCATCAAGGCCGGCACCGACCAGGAGCGTACCGACAACCTGACCGAGCAGGTCAAGATTCTGGAGAGCCTGCTGCCCGCGCAGGTTTCGGGCAAGGAGCTCGAGGCTCTGATCGAGCAGGTCATCGCTGAGCTGGGCGCCACGTCCAAGAAGCAGATGGGCCAGGTCATGGGCGCTCTGGGTAAGGCCACTGGCGGCAACTTCGATAAGCCGGCAGCAGCAAAGATCGTTGGAGCCAAACTCGCGTAGGGACCGAGCGGCATATAGTTGATGTTGAGGGGGCGTGACCATTGCGGTCGCGCCCCTTTTTTGATGGCAGCTGAAGGGCACTCATTGGGGACAGACTTAAATGAGTGCCCACTTCCCGGGTACTCATTTAAGTCTGTCCCCAATGAGTGCCCGAGTGCCCAATGAGTGGGTGAAAGGTTGCGGGTTCTTTACGGGGGCGCAGTGTGGACTGCGGAAATGTGGTTCTTTCCGTACAATAGTTCAACTCGTGTAAACGCAGGGAAGGGACATTCATGGCAGACATGATCGAGATCAAGCATCTCAACAAGTACTTTGGCGACCTGCATGTGCTCAAAGATATCAACCTCACCGTCAAGCGCGGCGAGAAGCTCGTAATGATCGGGCCTTCCGGCTCGGGAAAGTCGACGCTCATCCGCTGCGTCGATTATCTGGAGGAGCCCACGTCGGGCGAGGTCGTCATCGACGGTACGCCGCTCACCAAAAAGAACCACCTGGAGATGGCTCGCAAGTATAGCTCCATGGTGTTTCAGCAGTTCAACCTGTATCCCAACATGACGGTGCTCGGTAACCTGACGCTCGCGCCCATCAAGCTGCAAAAGAAGAGCAAGGAGGAGGCGACCGAGATCGCCATCGCCGCGCTCAAGCGCGTCGGCATGGCGCATAAGGCCGGCGAGTATCCGCAGAACCTCTCGGGCGGTCAGCAGCAGCGCATCGCCATCGCCCGTGCCCTGTGCACCAAGCAGCCCATCATCCTGTTTGACGAACCGACCTCGGCGCTCGACCCCGAGATGGTCCAGGAAGTCTTGGACGTTATGATTGAGCTTGCGCAGGAGGATATCACCATGATCTGCGTGACGCACGAGATGGGCTTTGCGCGCCAGGTGGCCGACCGCGTCATCTTTATGGAGGACGGCCGTATCCTGGAGGAGGGCACGCCCGAGCACTTCTTCGATAACCCCGAGAACCCGCGCTGCCGCGAGTTCCTGTCCAAGATTCTGCACTAGGCGCGGTGATGGACATGACGGATATGACGAGGGCGGCCGTGTCGCGCCGACACTTTTTGCAGCTGGCGGGCGCCGGCATGCTTGCGCTGACGGGGACCGCGCTTACCGGTTGCGGCAACTCCAACAGCGGCGAGGGCTCCGACAAGGGGTCCAAGCTTGCGGCCATCAAGTCGCGTGGCCACCTGAATGCCGGCGTTAAGAAAGACGTTCCCGGCTACGGCTATTACGACACCGCCAAGGGACGCTTTGAGGGCATGGAAGTCGATTTGTGCTACCAGATCGCCGCTGCCGTCTTTGGTGTGAGCTACAAGGAGGCCCGCGCCCAGGAGCTTGTCGAGTTTACCGATGTAACGCCCAAGACGCGCGGCCCGCTGATCGATAACGGCCAACTCGACGTGGTCGCGGCGACCTACACCATCACCGACGAGCGCAAGAAGAGCTGGGATTTCTCGACGCCGTACCGCACCGACTACGTGGGACTCATGGTCAAGAAGCGTTCGGGCTTTACCTCGATTGAGGACCTGGACGGTAAGGTCATCGGCGTGAGCCAGGGTGCCACCACGCAGGGCCTGATCGAGCAGATGATCAAGGACAACGGCTTTAGCTGCAAGCCCGAATTCAGGGCCTTTAGCGGCTACCCCATCATCAAGAGTTCGCTCGACGCCGGCAATATCGACGTCTTTGCCATGGACCGCTCCACGCTGGCCGGCTACATGAACGAGACCGTTGAGCTGCTGCAGCCCGAGGTCAAGTTTGGCGAGCAGGGCTACGGCGTGGCGACCAAGAAGGGCTGCGACCTTTCGGCCGTGGTCGATCAGGTGATTTGCGATCGCCTGGCCGACGGCTGGCTCGACCAAGAGGTCAAGACCTGGGGTCTTGTATAGGCGCATCGTCCAAGGAAGGAATCAAATGCTCGAAGGATTATTTGACGCCGACCGTTGGTCGACGACATTTCAAAACATGGGGCCCTTCTGGGAGGGCTTTGGCGTGACGCTGCAGGTGGTCGTTGCCGGCCTGCTGCTGTCGCTGGTGCTGGGCACGCTGCTGGGCGTGTTCTCTACCACTCGTTCGCGCGTGCTGCGCGCCATAAGCCGCGTGTACGTGGAGTTTTACCAGAACACCCCGTTGCCCGTACAGGTGCTCTTTATGTACATGGCCGGTCCGCAGTTTTTGCAGGCCATAACCGGCGCCGATCAGCCGGTGCGTATCGCGCCGTTCGTGCTGGGCTTCTTGGGTGTGGGCCTGTATCACGCGGCCTACATCTCGGAGGTCATCCGCACCGGTATCGAGGCGGTTCCGCGCGGTCAGATGGAGGCGGCTCAGAGCCAGGGTTTCACCCGCGCGCAGGCCTACTGGTACATCGTGCTGCCTCAGACGTTCAAGATCATCCTGCCGCCGCTGTGTAACCAGGCGCTCAATCTGGTCAAGAACACGTCGGTACTGGCGCTCGTGGCCGGCGGCGACCTTATGTATCGTTCCGACAACTTTGTGAGTCTGTACGGCTACCTGCAGGGATACATCGTCTGCTGCCTTATGTACTTCATCATCTGCTTTCCGCTCGCCATGCTGGTGCAGTGGCTCGAGCGCCGCTCCAAGGAGCGTCCGCGCGGCGTGAGCCTCGCCGAGCTGGGGCTCGACAACGTAGAGGAGGCCTAGCGCATGGAAATCTTCAACGCGACCAACCTGCTCTACATTTGGGGCGGCTTTGTTAAGACGATCGAGATCTCGGCGCTGTCGATTTTTTTCTCGCTCATCTTTGGCACGGTGCTGGCGCTCGTTAAAAGCTATGCGCCCCGCCCGTTTCGTATTTTGGTGAGTGCCTACATCGAGCTGTTCCGTTGCACGCCGAACCTGCTGTGGATCCTGTTTATCTACTTTACGGTGCAGGGTTTGGACATTGTGATTTCGACCATCGCCTTTACGCTGTTTACCAGCGCTGTTATGGCCGAGATTGTGCGCGGCGGCCTCAACTCGATTCCGCGCGGCCAGTTTGAGGCAGCGCAGAGCCAGGGCTTTGGCTTCTTTGCCACCATGCGCTACATCATTCTGCCGCAGACATTTAAGACGATCATTCCGGCGCTGTTTAGCCAGTGCACGACCGTCATCAAGGACAGCTCGTATCTTTCGGGCATTAACGTGGCCGAGCTCATGTACACGGCAAACGTCGTGATGGCCCACGCGATCGACCTGTCGCAGGTGCTTATGCTCTACGGCCTGGTGTTTGCGATGTACTTCGTGCTCAACTTTGGTATCTCGCTGCTGGTGAGGGCATATCAACGCCGCATCGTGGCCGCATAGTCCTGCTTCCCCAAGCACGGCACCTTGCCCCTCAATCGTCGCTTGCGTACATTTAGTACGCGGCGCTCCTCTTTCGGGGCAATCTGCCGCACTTGGGAAACCAGGACGGTCGTAAGTGACAAAATGGGAATCAGGAATTGCCTTTTCTCATTTGTTAGAAAGGAATCGCGATGAGCGATCTGGAGAACAAGAAGAATCCTGTGGTCATTACCATCGCGCGCGACTTTGGCGCCGAGGGCCACGAGATTGGCCGCATGCTTGCCGACGAGTTGGGGATTCCGCTGTACGATAACGAGCTGCTGGTACGTGCGTCGCTGCGCGCGGGCGAGTCGCTCGACAAGATGGCCGCCTACGACGAGCGTCTGGCCGTGGAGAACATGGCGTTCCTGCCCGACCGCTACGACGCGCGTTCGTACTCGGACAAGTTGTTCCAGAAGATGAGCCAGGTGATTTTGGACCTGGGCGAGACCGAGAGCTGCATTATCGAAGGCCGCCTGTCCGATTACCTGCTGCGTAACAACCCCAACCACATTGCCGTGTTGGTGACCGCTCCTTTTGAGGACCGCGTCGAGATTGTGCGCAAGAAGCGTGGCCTTAATAAAAAGAAGGGCGCCAAGCTGGTCAAGCAGCAGCAGAAGGCGCGCGAGGCGTTCTATAAGCGCTACAGTGCCGGAAAGTGGAAGATGACGAGCGGTAAGGACATCGTCGTCAACCGCGCCAAGCTGGGCCGCGAGGGCTGCAAAGACGTTATCGCCGCTGCCTACCGCTACAAAGTAGCGCAGCTCGAAGACTAACCGACCAAAACCACCACAAAGGGGACAGGCACCTTTGTGGTGGTTTTTGTTTTAGGCCGAGGGGAAGGCCTTGGCGGCAGTGCCTATCCTCGGCTTTTGCATAGTCTCGATCTGTAACACCAAGCCAGCGAAAATGGCTCTAACTGTTACAGATTTAGATGAACCGTTCGGCCGTCAGCCCAACGTCTTGATCTGTAACACCAGGCGGCATATTTGGTCTCTAACTGTTACAGATTGAGATGCGGCGTGGGCGGCCGGCACAATATCTCGATCTGTAACAACTGCAGGGCTCAACGGACTCCAACTGTTACAGATTGAGACAAAACGATCAGGCAAGTCCAAAACCACCACAAAGGTGCCTGTCTCCTTTGTGGTGATCTGGGGTCTGGCATAGAAAAAGTCCCCGCCGGGCGTGTGCTCGACGGGGACTTTGCCGTTTGATGGCTAGCGCTGTGGGTGATTACTCGCCCAGCAGGCTCTTGGTGATGGAAGCGGCGGCCTTCTTGCCGGCGCCCATCGCCAGAATGACCGTAGCGGCACCGGTGACGATGTCGCCGCCGGCCCAGATGCGGGGATCGGTGGTCTGGCCGGTCTCCTCGTCGGCAACGATGTAGCCCCACTTGTTGAGCTCCATCTTGCCGCCGATCTTGGCAGCGAAGGGGTTGGCGTTGGTGCCGATAGCCGAAATAGCGACGTCGCAGGGGATCTCCTCGATGGCGCCCTCGATGGGCACCGGGCGACGACGGCCGGACTCGTCGGGCTCGCCGAGCTCCATCTTCTGGACCTTGACGGCGCACACGGAGCCGTCCTCGCCAGCGACAAACTCGAGCGGGGAGACGAGCGGCAGAACCTCGACGCCCTCGGCCTTAGCATGGTGCAGCTCGGCGCGACGGCAGGGCATCTCGTCCTCGGTACGACGGTAGGCGATGATGGCGTGCTCGGCGCCCAGGCGCTTGGCGGTACGGACGGCGTCCATGGCCACGTTGCCGCCGCCAAAGACAACGACGTTCTTGCCGTGCTTGGTGGGGGTGTCGTACTCGGGGAACTTGTTGGCCTTCATCAGGTTCACGCGGGTGAGGTACTCGTTAGCGAAGAAGACGTTGGGCAGGTTCTCGCCGGGGACGTTGAGGAACTTGGGCAGGCCAGCGCCGGTCGCCACGTAGATGGCGTCGAAGCCCTGCTCGAACAGCTCCTCGGCCGTGGCCATGTTGCCCACGACGGAGTTGTACTCAAACTTGACGCCCATGTCCTCCAAGCCGTCGATCTCGCGCTTGACGACTGCCTTGGGCAGGCGGAACTCGGGGATGCCGTAGACCAGCACGCCGCCGCCGGTGAAGAAGGCCTCGAAGACGGTAACGTCAAAGCCGTTACGGGCGAGCTCGCCGGCGCAGGTGATGCCGGACGGGCCGGAGCCGACGACGGCGACCTTCTTGCCGTTCTTGGGGGCCATCTTGGGCGTGGAAGCGAGCTCGGGGCGGTCACCCAGGAAGCGCTCGAGCTGGCCGATGGCCACGGGCTCGGACTTCTTACCACGGATGCACTTGCCCTCGCACTGGTTCTCCTGCGGGCAGACGCGGCCGCAGATGGCGGGAAGCATGGAGTCCTCGCGGATGGTATCGAGAGCGCCGCCGAAGTCCTTCGCGCGGATCTGCTCGATAAAGCGGGGGATGTTGATGTTGACGGGGCAGCCCTCAACACAGAACGGCTTCTTGCAGTTGAGGCAGCGCTCGGCCTCGGCCAGCGCCATCTCCTCGGTGAAGCCCTTGTCGACGGGGCGGAAGTCGCAGGCGCGCTCGGCAGCCGGCTCCTCGTTATCGGGGGTGCGGGGCGACTTCATATCGGCAACGAAACGACCGTTAACTAGTGGCATGCGCAGCTCTTTTCCTCATAAGCCTTGAGGGACTCGCCCTCTTCGGAACGGTAAGCGGCCTGGCGGGCACGAAGGTCATCCCAGTCGACCAGGGTGGCATCGAAGTCGGGGCCGTCGACGCAAGCGAACTTGGTCACGCCGCCCACCTCGACGCGGCAGCAGCCGCACATGCCGGTGCCGTCAACCATGATGGGGTTGAGGGACGCGGTAATGGGGGTGTCGTACTTCTGGGCGGTGAGGGTCGAGAACTTCATCATCGGAACGGGGCCGACGCAGAAGACCTGGCTCACGGCCTTGTCCTGCAGCAGGCGCTCCAGCGGAGCGGTGACAACGCCCTGCTCGCCGTAGGAGCCGTCATCGGTGGTGATATGGATGTGGTCCTCGTCGAGGAGCTCGCGGAACTGGTCCTCCATGAGCAGGAGGTCCTTGGTGCGGGCGCCCATGATGGCGTGGACCTCGTGGCCGGTCTCGACCAGGTGCTTGGCGACCGGGAAGGCAATTGCCAGGCCGACGCCGCCGCCAATGACGGCGCAGGGGCCCTCGGCCATCTCGGTGGGAACGCCCAGCGGGCCCACGACGTCGCGCAGTGACTCGCCGGCCTCATAGGTGGAAAGCATCTCGGTGGTCTTGCCGATCACCATGAAGATGAACTCGACCCAGCCCTCGTCACCGTTCCAACCGGCCAGGGTAAACGGGACACGCTCGCCCGTCTCGTTGGCGCGAACCATGAGGAACTGTCCAGCGTGCGCATGCTTGGCGATTGCGGGCGCCTCGATGCGGAACTTGAACACCTTCTCCGAGAACTGCGTCTTCTCCAGGATCTTATACATAGAACCCCTCTCTTGTTAGGGCGGCCGAACCGTGCCTCCACAGAAATGGACGGCAGCCCGAGTAAAACCGTACGCGCACAGGCGTTGTGCAGACATACGGTGCAAATTATACCCTCATGGACATGCTGTTTACGTGTGTCTTCGGCGGTTGGGAAAAGGGCTTATCCACTTCGTCCTGCCGAATAGGGGCAGGTTTATTTTGGTCAGTTTTATCAGGTAAAACAGCAAAGGGGGCCGGCCTCGGGTTGTGATGAGTCCGGCCCCCTTTGGGGTGCTATGCGTGTATGGCGGCGCGCGGTTTATCGTGATGCCGCAACTGGGGCATTTCCGCAGGTAAAACCTGCCAAAAAACCTGCCCCTAAATGATAGGTTTTAGTGCTTGCCGTTGGCGGAGGCGGCACCGTTGACGTGGTCGCGGGCATAGACCACGCCGTGCACGATCGCCAGGCCGGCGGCGTCGGCCGCGCGGGCACAGGTGTCCTGGAAGTCCTCGGCCTCGCGGGCGCGCAGCTGCTTAAGCACGTAGTCGGCGACGGCCATCTTGCCGGGAGGGTTGCCGATGCCGGTTCGGATGCGGCTGAAGTCGCGGCTGCCCATCTTGTCGATGATGGAGCGCAGGCCGTTGTGGCCGGCGTGGCCACCGCCCACCTTGACGCGCACGTCACCGGCGGGGATGTCGAGCTCGTCGTGGATGACGAGCAGCTCCTCGGCCTTGATCTTGTACTCGCGGCAGAGCTTGGAGATGGGGCCACCCGAGGTATTCATATACGACTGCGGCTTGACCAGCACGATCTGGCGCTTGCCACCCTCTTCCTCGGGATCGTTGATGTTGATGAGTGCGACCTCGGCGCCGGCCTGGTTTTTCCAGTACGTGACGCCGGCCTGACGGGCCAGCTCGTCAATCGCCTTAAAGCCGGCGTTGTGGCGGGTCTCGGCATATTCCTCGCCCGGGTTGCCAAGCCCGGCAACCATGCGAATCTTAAGCGGCTGTGCAGCTGCCATGTTCATCCTTTCGTTGATTTGTCGCCTGCTATGGTGAGCGACCCTGTTGCCGCTGTCAAATGGAGGGTAATTGAGGGCGTTTGGGGGCGTTTGGACGGCCGTCGAAATCCGAGGTGGACAGTTAGTTCAGATACGTATAAGTTCTGAGGACTCGAATTACTCAATTCAATGCCGATACGTTGTTTTGGAGCTTTAGTTAGTCCATATGGCGCTGTTTTGAAGTCTACCCTGCCTTCAAATAGGGCGAATGGTATAGAGATAGCTGCAAAACAGTCTAATTCAATGCGTCCATTTATACGTATTTGAACTAACTGCCCAGCCCTGCTCGACGGCGCACGGGTGATTCGCCGTTTAGACCGGCGCGAGGCCGGTTCCGGCCCGCAGAGCGTTGAGCCAAGCGGCCTGACGCTTGCGATAGCCCTTGATACGGTACCGGAATCGGACTCCTGCGAGTCGATGCATCGTTTGGGCGAAGGCTTCGAGTGCAACAAGGTCTTTCATTTGGTCGCGATTGATAACCAGGACGTGGATGCCCATGGCCTTGAGGCCATTATTTCGATTGCCATCGTGGATGCGAGCGTTTTGAAGCTCATGCCCAATTCCGTTGTATTCGTTGTCGACTCCGGCTGCCGGGCAATATAGGTCGCAGATGGCATAGGGGATGCCCGAGGACATGTTGACCGCAAGAGTATCGAAGTCGATTCGATGGTTGAGTTGCAGGCCTCCCATGGGCAGGCTGCAACATCCGAATCCGCCAAAGCGCATGGGCGCTCCGAGAACGGCAAACATTAGGGATTCGGCTGGGGATGCGGATCCAGCCCGGGCGAGTTTGACTGCCGTGCGAAACGAGGCGTATGAGCTACTTTTGGCGAACCGTGCGACCGCCTCGAGCTCTTCGATGGTCGTGGCGGGCTTGCATTTGTAGTGCGCCTGTTCATAGCGGGTTTCGTTCTGTTGTTCGGCCGCTGACTGGTTGCCCAGGCAATCAAGATCGCCCGTCGCTTCGTAGCCATCGCCCTTGGGCCAGATGTCGTCATGGGCAATGGGGTATGTTGCCCCGGGAGGAAGGGAGTAAGTTCCGACCAGTTCCATGAGAAGCATCAAGGTTTTGGCGACTGATTCATTTTTAGAACAAAGCATGGCTGTCATGGCAGGAGACGTTGCGTAGATGTCGGCCTCGACGTGCATAATTGCACCTTCAGGAAGCGGAGCGGAGAGAATATGCTGAAGAAGTCGCTTGTCGGGGCGTCGGTTGCCTTCGTTTGAAACGAGAAGATCGAGCAGCTCGGAATCATCTTCATTCCAGGCGTCGAGTATCGAAAGTGCGCCAAAGTCTATCGCGTCATTATTGGGAATGCAGCTAGCCAAGGCCTGTGCTTGCTGTTCACTATCAATGGAGCTCCAGGGTAGGGCAGAGTACGCCCGTCGTGCGCGACGAATTGCGCGGAGGGCGGAGAAATGTGAAATCACGGTCGTCATAGCTATAACGTACTAAGTTGGCGGCAGAATGCGACCGCCATACCGTTCTTTTCGCTCAGCGGGGTGCTGGGCGCCATGAACGGCCGGGTGTTAGGAAATCGGTGGAATCGGTTGAGGGGATTGCAGGAAATTGAGCTCTGCCGAGAAGGTTGACGATGGCTACTGGACAGTTAGTTCAGATACGTATAAGGCGGCGGGCGTTCGAGGTGTTTCTAAGGGCCTTCGAGGGCGATTTGAAGATAATATATGCGGCGGTTGTACTCGAAAACGATGAGCTTCGGGCGGCATGGCATCCGCCGGGGAGCTCAGAAGGCTCCGAACGGACCTTTGGAGCTTTAAAAAATACGTATCTGAACTAACTGTCCAGGGCGGATTGGCGAGGAATAGAAAAAGGGTCGGAAGCGAGCTTCCGACCCTTTAAAAACATCAAAGATGATGCGATACGCGTTGGACTACAGCGCGAAGTCGCCGCCGACGAGCGTGGAGACGGGCTCCTCGTGGTAAACGGCGGAGATGGCCTGAGCGAACTCCTCGGCGACCGAGATGGTCTTGATCTTGCCGCCGACCTCGACGGGGATGGCGTCGGTGACGACGCACTCGACGATGGGGGCATCGTTCAGGCGCTCGATGGCCGGACCGGAGAAGATGCCGTGGGTGGCGCAGACGTAGATGTCGCCGGCGCCCATAGCCTTGAGCTCCTTGACGTTGGCGCACAGGGTGCCAGCGGTGTCGATCATGTCGTCGTTGATGATGCAGGTCTTACCCTTGATGTCACCGATGATGCCCATGACCTCGGCGGCGTTGTGGCGCGGACGGCCCTTGTGGGCGATGGCCAGGTCGCAGCCGAGCATGTCGGACAGCTTCTTGGCGGCCTTGGCGCGACCCACGTCGGGGGAGACGACAACCAGGTTGTCGGTGTCGAAGTGCATGTCGTTGTAGTACTGGCCAAACAGCGGCAGTGCGGACAGGTGGTTAACCGGGATATCGAAGAAGCCCTGGATCTGGCCCTGGTGCAGGTCGAGGGTGATGATGCGGTTGACGCCGGCGCGCTCGAGCAGGTTGGCGACGAGGCGGGCGGTGATGGGCTCGCGCGGGCCGGCCTTGCGGTCCTGGCGGGCATAGCCGTAGTGGGTGATAACGGCGGTGATGGAGCGGGCGGATGCGCGCTTGGCAGCGTCGGTGGCGATGAGCAGCTCCATGAGCATGTCGTTGACGTTGCCACCGGCCACGGACTGAATCAGGAAGACGTCGGCGCCGCGGACGGTCTCGTCGTAGCGGGCGTAAATCTCACCATTGGCGAACTGCTTTAGCGTAAGGCCCGAAAGCTCGACCCCAAGGTACTCAGCAATCTTCTGAGCGAGGGGACGGTTGGAGGAACCGGAATACACGCGGATAGACTTGCGCATATTCTCCGACTTCTCGGGATCATTAATCGGCATTACCCTTCTCCTTTATACATCGAATGCCATATAGATGCCTTGTTGCATTGTAACCGCGCGGCGGGGTTTATCGGGTCCTGATAACGTCTTTACCGCCAACGGACACGAACCGACCACTCATCCGGTTGCGCAGGTCACGATAGAAAAAGGAGCCGCCCCCATGGAGCAGCTCCTTTTGTGCTTGGTAAAACGTTATACCTCGTCGTCCTCGTGCAGGCGGCGGCGGTAATCGGCGGCCCAGCCCTCAATATTTACCTGACGGGCGCGGCCCAGACCAAGTGCGTCGGCCGGGACCGGCTCGGTGATGACGGAGCCAGCGGCCACGAGCGCGCCGTCGCCGATCTGGGCGGGCGCGACCATCATGGTGTCGGAGCCAATGAAGGCATCCTTGCCGATGACGGTCTTGTGCTTGTGCACGCCATCGTAGTTGCAGGTGATGGAGCCCGCGCCCACGTTGACGCCGGAGCCCATGGTGGTGTCGCCGATGTAGGACAGGTGCGGCACCTTGGAGCCCTCGCCGATCGTGGACTTCTTGATCTCCACGTGCGTGCCGGCCTTGGAGCCGTCGAGCATGTGGGTGCCCGGGCGCAGGTAGGCGCGCGGGCCGCAGTCGACGCCGTTCTCGATGACGGCCTCGATGGCGATGGTCTCATCGATGGTGCAGCCGCTGCCGACGGTGGTGTCGGTGAGGCGGCTGTTGGGACCGAGCTGGCACTCCTCGCCCACGGTGACGTGGCCGATCAGGTGCGTCTGCGGCCACACGACGGTATCGCGGCCGATAACGGCATCGGGGCCGATCCAGGCCTGTGTGGGGTCGATGAAGGTAACGCCCTCGGCCATCCAGTGCTCGTTGATGCGGTCGCGCGCGATAGCGGTGAGCTGTGCGAGCTGGATGCGGCTGTTGACGCCCAGGCCGTCGCGGTAGTCGTCGCAGTGGAAGATGGAGACAGCCTGGCCGTGGCCCTTGAGGATTTCGAGCATGTCGGGCAGGTAGTACTCGGATTGCGCGTTGTCGTTGCCGATCTCGTTAATGTGGGCGGCGAGCTGCGCGCCGTCAAAGGCGTAGCAGCCGGCGTTGCACTCCAGCAGCGTGGCGGCCTGCTCGGGCGTGCAGTCCTTCTGCTCGATGATGCGCTCGATCTGACCATCGGCGCCCAGCTTGATGCGGCCGTAGCCGAAAGGATCGGGCGGGGTCATGGTCATGACGGTGCAGGCGAGCTCGCCGGTGGCGACGGTTTGCGCGAACTTGGCGACGGTGTCGGCGGTGATGAGCGGCAGGTCGCCGTTGAGCACCACGACGGGGCCTTGCGTGATGCCACAGGCCTCGAGCGCGACCTTCACGGCGTGACCGGTGCCCAGACGCTCGGTCTGCTCGACGCACTCGACCTTGGTGGCGCTGTTGGCGTAGGCGCCGTCGATGAGGGCGCGCATCTCGTCGGCGTGGCTGCCGATGACAACCACGACGCGGCTGCAGCCGGCCTTGATGGTAGCGTCGACGATCCACTGGACCATGGGCTTACCCAGGATCTTGTGCGAAACCTTGCAGTGGTTCGACTTCATGCGGGTGCCCTCGCCGGCAGCGAGGATAATTGCGGTTGCGTCCATGTGATCTCCTGTTACGTTATAGAGACGTGTGTTTGGAAACGATACACGGCGCAATATGATACCGCAGGCATATGACGAGCGCGTAACGATTGGTTTGCGGCGGTTGAGGCTTGCGCCGCCGGCGTGGCGTTTGCACTGCGTGCGTGCGGCGTTGGCGGTGCTGCGGAGCTGTTGTTTGAGCGGGGGGACGGGGGTGCCCGTGGACAACATACGAGAGGAGTTTGGCGGCGAGCCCGTCGCGGCATTCTCGATGTCGCATCCGGCTGTGCCGGCCCTCTATATAGTGCTGACGCTGGGGCTTACTATGTTCTCGATGCAGCCGGTGCTGATTGCGCTGTCACTTGCGGGCGGGCTGGCGTATGGATTTGCGACGCGTGGGGCTGCCCGCACGCTGGGCGCACTCCGCTGGCAGCTGCCGGTGATTTTGATCGTTGCGGTGCTCAATCCGCTGTTTAGCGCCTCGGGCTCGACGGAGCTGTTCCGTATTGGCATGCGCGCGGTGTATCTGGAGAGCATGGTATACGGCCTGTGCATGGGCGGGCTGTTTGTGGCGAGCGTGCTGTGGTTTGAGGCGGCGGCGTCGATGCTCGAATACGACAAGGTGCTCGCGCTGCTGGGCAATGCCGCACCGGTGATTGCGCTCATGATCTCGATGTGCATGAGGCTTATCCCGCAGTTTTTGCGCCGCGGTCGTACGGTGTTGGCGGTGCAGGATGCGATTGATGTGCCGGGCCGCGCGCCGGCCGACCCCGTGCGCTCGCGCCTGCGGGCGTCGAGCGTGTTGATGGGCTGGGGCATGGAAGATTCGCTGGAGCGCGCGGACGCGATGCGCTCGCGCGGGTGGGGTGCCGCGACGCGTCGTACGACGTATGCGCGGTATCGACTGGGGCGCAGCGACGTTGCCGCGCTGGCCGGGCTCGCACTGTTTGGTGCTGTCGCGGTGGCGGTGGCGTGGACCGCGACGACGCAGTATTCGTTTTATCCGCAGCTCTCGGTGCCGGCGCCGTGGCTGGGCTATGTCGTGTACGCTGCCTGGATGATGCTGCCTTGCGCGTTGCACGCGATTGATGAGAAGAGGTTTGGCTGATGGCTCGGTTGGATAGGGGCCCGGTGTCGGGCGCGGCGTGCGGCCCGGATATTCCGGCGATTGAGGTGCAGGGCCTTAGTTTTGCCTATCCCGGGGCCGAGGCACCGGTGCTCGAGGGGCTTGATTGGCGTGTTCCCCAAGGTGCATTTGCGCTGCTTGTTGGCGGTACCGGATCGGGTAAGTCGACGCTGCTGTCGCTGCTCAAGCCCGAGATCGCGCCGGCGGGCGAGCGCACTGGTGATGCGCGCGTGCTGGGCGAGAACGTTGCCGACATGGACGTGCGGGCATCGGCGGAGCGCGTGGGCTATGTGTTCCAGGATCCCGAGAACCAGATCGTGTGCGAAACCGTGTGGCACGAGATGGCGTTTGGCCTGGAAAACTTGGGGCTAGCACGTGATGAGATGCGCCGTCGCGTAGCTGAGACCAGCTATTTCTTTGGTCTGGAGGACTGGCTTCATCGCGATACCGATACGCTTTCGGGCGGCCGCAAGCAGCTGCTGTCGCTTGCCGCCGTCCTGGCGCTGTGTCCGCGTGTGCTGCTACTCGACGAGCCCACGTCTCAGCTCGATCCCGTTGCCGAGAAGAATTTTCTGCACGCGCTGTTTCGTGTGAATCGCGAGCTGGGCTGCACGGTTGTTGTGGCTACGCATCAACCGCGCCCAATGCTCGAGTATGCGACGTGTGCGTACCGGATTGAGGACGGTCGCGTGCGCGAGGTGGCGGATATGGCTTCTTTGGGACGCCGAGAATCGCTGTTTTCCGACGACATGTTGGGGCGGGGTGCCGTCCGATGTGCAAAAAACGGAGTATTCAGCAGGCGTGAGGACAATTTGGGCTCTCTGGAGCCGCCCGGGGACGTATCGAGCGCGAAAAAAAGTTCGGAATTGGACAAATCGTCCGAATTTGTGGCGCAAACGTCGCTCGAGAACGGCTCGGAAGCCTTCCCGCGCACGGATGGGAGCAGAATACTCCAAAAAATGCACGGCGGGTCGGCTACCACCCTGGCAGGGAGCTGGTTTCGCTACGATCGCGCGTGCGGTTGGGTGCTGCGCGGGCTCGATGCGTCGTTTTCGGCTGGCGCGGTGCATGCAGTCGTGGGCGGAAACGGCTGCGGCAAGTCGACGATGCTTTCGGTGCTGGCCAAGGCTGCCAAGCTGCAGCGTGGTCGTATGGTGCGCGGGGCGGCCTCGGCTGCGCTGCTGCCGCAGAACCCCAAGGCCCTGCTGGTTGCCGAGACGGTGCGCGACGAGCTGATGGAATGGGCCTCGACCTGCGGATATGACGAGAACTTGGCGCGGGAGCGTGCGGCGCAACTGGGATTGGACGGCCTGGAGACGCGCCACCTATACGATCTTTCGGGCGGACAGCGCCAGCTGCTTGCGTTGGCAAAGCTGCTGCTGATCGGCCCCGAGCTGCTGTTGCTTGATGAGCCCACCAAGGGCCTTGACCTGGCAAGTCGCTGCATTATCGCCCGCGCCCTGCGTGACCATGCGAAGGCTGGCGGCACCGTCATTATGGCCACGCACGATCTGGATTTTGCCGAGCAGGTTGCCGATGACATTGCCATGATGTTTGGCGGCGAGATCGCCTGCATGGAGCCGCCGACCGACTTCTTTGCCGACAACGTGTTTTATAGGGCGTGATGGGATGGCGGATTATCGCATCGTGCGCCTACTCGCAAAACTGGAGATACCGCTGCTGCTGGCGGTGCCAGCCGTGATGGCTGCGGCGCTGCTGGCGGGCGTTGAGCAGGCGGCGCTCGCCATGCTTGTCGTGGTGGCGCTGGTGCTTGCGCTGTTCTTTGCAGGCTACGAGGCGTCGCGACCGGGCCTGCGCCAGATTATGCCAACGCTGGTTCTGGCGGCGTTGGCCGCGGCGGGGCGCATCTTGTTTGGCCCCATTCCCGACTTTAAACCCGTGAGTGCCATCGCCATTATCGCGGGGGCGACGCTTGGCCGCCGCAATGGTTTTATGGTTGGCGCGCTGGCGGCGCTGACCAGCAATTTCTTTTTTGGACAGGGCATATGGACGCCGTGGCAGATGTATGCTTGGGGGCTCGTGGGATACGTTGGCGGTGCGCTGGCGCATGCCGGCGCTTTTGATCGCGCCGATGGCACCGTGCGTATGCCGGCGCTGCTGACCTACGGCTTTGCTTCGGGTTTGCTGTACGGCGTTGTGATCAACGCCTACGACATTATCGGTTTTGTTCAACCGCTCACGTGGGCGGGTGCCATGGCGCGTCTTGCCACCGCCGTACCGTTCGATATCACGCACGGCCTTGCGACCTGCGTGTTTTTGGTCGCCCTGTACAAGCCTTGGTGTCGCCGCATCAATCGAGTCGTCGTGAAATACGGACTGTAGGGCATTTCGCGTTCCCTCACGAACTTGCGGTGGAATAGTTCTCGTTTTTGGCTATTTGCTGCCCAAACAGGAACTATTCCACCGCAACTTATAGGGGGAGAGGGGTCACATGATCCGTTTTCCTCCGTCCCCAGGAGATCAGTTGGGGCTAGAGCTCTAGCGTGAGGGTGACGGGGCAGTGGTCGCTGCCGAAGATGTCGCCGCGGATGCCGGTGTCGCGCACGTTGGCGGCGATTGTGTCGCTCACCAGGAAGTAGTCGATGCGCCAGCCGGCGTTGTTCTTGCGGGCATTAAAGCGGTAGCTCCACCAACTGTAGACGCCCTCGACGTCGGGGTTTGCCGCGCGCCAGGTATCGGTAAAGCCGGCATTGAGCAGCTCGGTAAACTTGCCGCGCTCTTCGTCCGAAAAGCCCGCGTTGCCGCGGTTGGACTTGGGATTCTTAAGGTCGATCTCCTCGTGCGCCACGTTAAAGTCGCCGCAGGTCACGACGGGTTTTCCGGTCTCGCGCTCAAGTGCGCTCAAAAAGCCGCGGTAGGCATCGTCCCACGCCATGCGCACATCGATGCGCGCGAGCTCGTTTTGGGCGTTGGGCGTATAGACGTCGACAAACCAAAACTTATCGAACTCGAGTGCGCAGACGCGTCCCTCGGTTGCGGCCTGGGCAACGAGTTCGGCCGCCTCGCCCTCGCCGGCGTAGGGCAGCAGGGCATCGGCGCGCAGCACGCGCAGCGGTTCCTGGCGGCTAAAGACCGCGGTGCCCGAATAGCCTTTGCGCTCGGCGTAGCTCCAGGTTTGATGATAGCCGGCCAGGTCGATATCGACCTGGCCCTCTTGCAGCTTGGTCTCTTGCAGCGCCAAGATATCGACGTCGAGTTCTTGCGCGATCTGGATAAAGCTCGGGTCCTTTTTGAGCACGGCGCGCAGGCCGTTAACGTTCCACGAGGCGAAAGTGTAAGTCTGAGGCATGGTGTCCTTTCGACGGGGTTGGCAGGCTTAAGATTAGCGCAACAGGGGCGGGGCGGGCTCCGCGCATGCTGACTTAAAGGCCGCATGCTGGGACGTCGCCCAACGCTGCCCGACTAACAAGGACGGAGGACTCATATGACGCAGGCAATATCGGACCCCAAACAGGCCTCCGCCGCGCTGGCTGAGCTGTTCGAAACCCATAGCCACGTGGTCTTCTTTGGCGGCGCTGGTGTTTCCACGGCGAGCGGCATCCCCGATTTCCGCAGCGTGGATGGCCTGTATCACCAGCAGTTTGCCTATCCGCCCGAGACCATGCTCTCGCATAGCTTTTACGAGGCGCATCCGGCCGAGTTCTTCGACTTCTACCGCACCAAGATGATCGCGCTTGGCGCCAAGCCCAACCGCTGCCACACCAAGCTGGCCGAGCTGGAGCGCGCCGGTAAGCTTGATGCCGTGGTGACGCAAAATATCGACGGCCTGCATCAGATGGCCGGCTCGCAGCGCGTGTTCGAGCTGCACGGCTCGGTCCATCGCAACATTTGCCAGTCGTGCGGCGCGGTCTATAGCGCCGAGTGGATTTGCTCGCGCGAGCACGAGGATGCCGCGGGCGTACCCGTGTGCCCCGCGTGCGGCGGCCGCATCAAGCCCGATGTAGTGCTCTACGAAGAGCCACTCGATGAGCATGTGTTGACCGGTGCCGTTGCCGCCATCGCCGCGGCCGATGCCCTCATTGTGGGCGGGACCTCGTTCGTGGTGTATCCGGCGGCGGGCCTTACGCGTTACTTTACCGGCGATACGCTGGCCATATGCAACCTTGCTCCCACCGATCAGGATGCAAATGCCGACCTGCTGATTTCTTGCGACATCGCGGCCGCGTTTGCGTTCTAGCCCGTGTGCGCGGATACAATAGAAAGACTGAGTGCAAAGCGACCCCGCCGCCAGCTCCCCAAGCTCGGCGGCGTGGGCATTTTAGGAGGATGTTCATGGCGAACGACAGCAAGACATGGCGGTGCGGAAAGTATGAGCTCAGCTTTGACCGTCCGCGCATCATGGGCGTCCTCAACGTGACGCCCGATTCGTTTAGCGATGGCGGGGAGCACTTCGACCCGGATGCCGCCATCGAGTACGGCCTGGCGATGCTCGACGCCGGCGCCGACATCATCGACGTGGGCGGTGAGTCCACGCGCCCCGGCTTTACCCCGGTCAATCCCGATGAGGAAGCGCGCCGCGTGCTGCCCGTGGTGCGCGCGCTGGCCAAAGAGGGCGCCATCGTCTCGATTGACACGCGTCATGTGGCGGTTGCCAAGGCGGCCGTGCGCTGCGGCGCCTCGATCGTCAACGACGTGACCGGCTTCACCGACCCCAAGATGGTCGAGTTTGTTAAGACGAGCACCTGTGGCGTCATCGTGATGCATGCCGGCGAGGTCGCCGCGCCCGCGCGCACGCACGCAACGGTGCAGCTCGATACCTCGGCAGCGGCGTTTGTTGCCGAGAAGGCGCGCGAGGCGGCTGCCGAGGCCGCGCGTGAGGCTGAGAAGCCGGCTCGCCGCCGTCGCGGCAAGTTGCTGGGCGAGCCTAAGCCGGAGGCCAAGCTTCCGGGCGGCGTGGTGCAGCCCTCGTTGCCGTTTGGCGATCCGGAGCCCGCGACCGAGCCTGCAAGCGAGCAGGAGACGCCGGCCGCCGAGCAGGCTGCTGCCGCCGAGACCGTCGCGCCCGCGCCCGAGGCCACCGAGGCCGCATCGGAGCCCAATGACCGCCTGGCCGCCATGATGCGCCGCAGCGCCCGCCGCGAGGAAGCCTACGTGCCCACCTCGCAGCTCCGCCGCTTCACCCTGCCCGATTCGGCGCCCATCATGCGCCGCGTCATGGGCTTTCTGTCCGACCAGGCCCGCGCGCTCATCCACGCCGGCGTGTCGCGCGACCGCATCTGCATTGATCCCGGTCCGGGCTTTGGCAAGACGGCCAACGAGGACATCGTCATCCAGCGCGAGACTGCCAAGATGGCGTCACTGGGTTATCCGCTCATGTGCGCCGTATCGCGCAAGCGCTTTGTGGGCGCTGTCTCGGGCGTGACCGAGTCCGCCGCGCGCGATGCCGCCACGTTTGGCGTGTGCCTGGGCGCTATCCAGGCCGGTGCCAACATCGTGCGCGTGCACGACGTCACTGGCTTTGCGCAGTTCCTGAACGGCTACTGGGCTGTCGCAAAGCCGCAGCCGCGCCGTGCGTTTGTGGCCGTGGGCTCCAACCTGGGGCATCGTTGCGACAACATCCGCGCCGCACGCGACATGATTGCCGAGATTCCGCTTACCTGCGTGTCCAACTGCTCGCGCATCTACGAGAGCGAGCCGGCCTACGAGACGCGCCAGGATGCGTTTGCCAACGCCGTCATTGAGATTAAGACCGAGCTGGCGCCGTTGGTGCTGCTCGACGAGCTTATGAAGATCGAGGCCGAGCTGGGGCGCGACCGCTCCAAGAAGGCCAAGGTCAACGGCCCGCGCACCATCGACCTGGACCTGCTGTGGATGGACGGCGAGACCCACGGCGGCAAAAAGCTGCGCCTGCCGCATCCGCTCATTGGCGAGCGCGACTTTGTGCTGGTGCCGCTCGAGGACCTGATGCACGACCCGGCGCGGTTCTTCCGCTACAACGGCGTCGAGGTCAAGGAGCCCGAGGACCGCGTGGGCCATATCGTGGGCGAATTGGGGCGTATGTAGATGATTGAGATGAATGCTGTGGCCGTTGGCACCGAGCTTGACGCCGCGCGCGACGCGGGTCGCGAGGGTGCGTCCGCGGGCTGGTGCGCGTGGAGCGCGGGCGAGGCGTCGCTGACGTTTTCGCTGGTCGTGCGCCCCGATGTGAATATGCACGCCTTCCACGGCCTGCCGTTTGTGGCCGCGATGGGCATGATGGACGCGCTCGTGGGCACGGCTTCGACGCCGGGGTTGGGCCTTGCCGGTAAAGTGGGTATCCAGTGGCCGAGCGATATCGTGTGCGGTGCGCCTGCGTTTGAGACGTCGCTCGCGCGTGTTGCCGTGAACGGCGGTGCCGGTGCCGCGGGCATGTTCGGTGCCGTGACGGTGGATATTGAGCGCTCGGCGCTGAGCGAGCTCGGTGTGGATGTGGCCGACGAAGCGCTGGTCGAGGCGCTGTCCGCCGCCGTGCTGACCCGCGTGGACGCCTGGGCGGTTGTTGCCAACACGCCGCAGAGCGCTGCCGGTCCGCTGGCTCCCGTGCTGGGCGAGTATTTCGATATGGTGCCGCTGCTGGGCCGCCAAGTTGCGGCGGTGTCGCCCAACGGCCTGCCGCTCGCGGTCGGTGTGTTCGCGGGTCTGGACATCTGGGGCCGCGCGACCATCAAGACCGATGCCGGCGAGCAGGAGTTTCCGCCCGAGGCCGTACGGATTCGCGGACTGTAACGCGGGGCGTTCGCGCCCAAAGATAGACATGACAACAAGACCCTCCTCGGCCTGTGCCGGGGAGGGTTTCGCCTATCTGGGGAATGGGTTGTCAGCACCCTATTCCTCAAAACTGAAAATCTTTCGATTTTGAGGAATAGAATTAAGCCAGCTCGGCCTTTAACGAGGTATATTCGTTGCAGAGTCTATTCCTCAAAACTGAATTATTTTCGTTTTTGAGGAATAGCGATAGAAGACCGCAGGGAGGCACCAATGAAACTCATCAATAGAACGTCATATATGGACACGTTGACGAGCCTTATTGGCGTACCGGACATCAAGGTCATAACGGGCATTCGCCGTAGCGGTAAGTCAAAATTGCTCGAGGCCCTCCGCGATTACGTGGAGGCAAATCTGTCCAATTCGAATGTCATCCATATCAATTACAACCTCGACGAGTTCGAGGGCCTGCTCGAATATCATGCCCTGCTCGCCTGTGTGAAAGAGCATCGAGTGTCCGGCAAGCAAAACTTCCTGCTTATCGACGAGGTTCAGATGTGCGACGGCTTTGAACGCGCGATCAACAGCCTCCATGCATCCGAGCAGTACGACATCTTCATCACCGGATCGAACGCTTTTTTGCTGTCGAGCGATCTGTCGACGCTCTTTACGGGGCGCACGTTCGAGATCGAGGTTTTCCCATTCTCGTTTGAGGAGTATCGCTTCTATAGTGACGAGGGCGAGGTCGATCGCGACTTCGATGAGTACGCGAGAACCGGTGGTATGTCCGGCTCTTACCCTTATCCACTGCAGGAGCAGCGCTACCAATATCTCTCCAATGTCTTCAAAACGCTCATCGTGAGGGATATCGTGCAGCGGCATAACGTGAGAAACGAATCGGCACTGCTGCGCATTGCCGATTACATGATGGACAACGTCTCCAACATAACGTCGGCACGCAACATTACGGATGTTTTGAACGCAGATGGGCTAAAGATAACGAACAAAACGGTCGGTGCGTACATGGGGTACCTGTGTGATGCGTTTGCCTTCTATAAAGTTCGTCGGTACGACATTCGCGGCAAAAAATACCTTAAGAGCGGCGAGAAGTACTATCTGGCGGACCATGCGTTTAAATATGCGCTTCTTGGTACACGTGATATGGATTGGGGACGCGTATACGAGAACATGGTGGCAATCGAGCTGCTGCGTCGCGGATACGAGGTATACGTCGGCGTGCTCTATAAAAAGGAAATAGACTTTGTAGCAATCAAGCGGAGCGAGAAACTCTACATTCAGGTGAGCGACGACATCAGCTCGGATAAGACATTTGAACGCGAGATTTCGCCACTGCTGAGCATTGGCGATGCGTATCCCAAGATGATTCTCGCCCGCACGCATCACGAGGCCACGGATCGCGACGGAGTGCAGATCGTGGACCTGGCGAGGTGGTTGTGCGGCGAGGCGTAGCAGAAAGCCTATTCCTCAAAACTGAAAAAATTTCGTTTTTGAGGAATAGGACCGATGCATTGCTTAGTCCGCCGCTCGCGCCCGTGCTCGACTTAAGCCCCTGCCTTACCCCAGCTCCTGCATGCGGCGGTAGATTTCGCAGATGCCCTTGATGGTGAGCTGTCCGTCGACCACGTCGAAGGCATCGGTCGAATCGGCGACGATGCCGGCGAGACCGCCCGTGGCGATAACGGTGGCATCCTCGCGGCCCAGCTCGCGCTTCATGCGCTCGACCAGGCCCTCGGCCATGGCAGCAGCGCCCACCACGGCGCCGACCTTGATGCACTCCTCGGTATCGCGGCCGATGGCATGCTCGGGCGCCTCGAGCGGCACGCTGGCGAGCTTGGCGGCACGGGCGGCAAGCGCGTCCATGGAGATGCGGATGCCCGGCGCGATCGCTCCGCCAATGTAATAACCGTCCTCATCGATGACGTCGATATTGGTCGCGGTGCCAAAGTCCACCACGATTGCCGGCGCGCCGTAGAAAGTTTCGGCCGCAACGGCGTTAGCGACGCGATCGGCGCCTACGGCTTGGGGACGCGCCGCGCGCAGCTTGGTCACGGCGGCCGTCTGCGGCCCGATGACGATGGCGTCTGCGGCAATGCGGTCGGCCACGGCGTGCCACTCGCGCGAGAGCTGCGGCACCACGCCCGCAAAGGCGATCGCGTCAACCGCATCGAGCGAGAGGCCGTACATCTTAAAGAAACCCATCAGGCGCACGTGGATCTCGTCGGCGGTATAGGAGCGGTCGGTGGGCATGCGCCACGACTGCACCAGCTCGTCTCCGTCGAACAGGCCCATGGCCGTCTGCGTGTTTCCCATATCGATAGCGAGCAGCATGTCTACTCCCAGTGTTGGCATAAAAGGACGCGCACCATTGTATACGCGCCGTCGACGGCGCTCGGCCGCGATTCGTTTACGGTGATAGGGGCTGAGGGGTTTAAATATGAAGGAATTATGCTCTACGAGATTTTCCTTGCCGTTTACCGAACTCCCGCGTAATATTCTTTCTTGCGCACATGAGGCGCCCAGACATTGCGGGGTGGAGCAGTCTGGTAGCTCGCCGGGCTCATAACCCGGAGGTCGTAGGTTCAAATCCTGCCCCCGCGACCAAGAACTTGCAGCTCGTCGGCCTAGCAGGCGAGCTTTTTTGTTATTCCGGGACCGTGTTTTCGGTCCAATTCCCAACCTCTCAATCAAAGATCTCGATCTGTAACATCTAGACCCGATTTGGGCGGCTAGATGTTACAGATCGAGATATACCGGTGGATTGGGTCCCGTTTGTCTAAATCTATAACACGAGGGACGGATTTCGCCGAGTTGTTGTTATAGATTGAGATTTTCTAGCAGGCGGGTCCCGTTTGTCTCGATCTGTAACAGTAAGACCCGATTTTGCCGCGTAACTGTTACAGATTGAGATAAACCGACGGGCCGCCCCGCCCATCCCCATCCACCCGCCGCCACCTGATATTCGCCGATTTCCGTTGCGCCACTGTGCTCCCATGCCATATCCTCTAGACAACTACGCGGCATCATCGCCGCCGCGCCTACAAGAGAGGAATGTCCATGACCACACCTGCGTCTAAGCTGCTTCAGCCCATTACGGTTGGCCCCCTTGAGCTCAAAAACCGCATTATGTTCCCGCCGCTTACCACCGGCTACGAGGAGCGCGACGGTTCCATCGGCGAGCGCAGCCTGGCCTTTTACGAGCGCCTGGCCCGTGGCGGCGTGAGCTACATCGTCATCGGCGACGTCGCTCCCGTCATGACCGCAAGCCCCACGCCCAAGCTGGCGACCGACGCTCAGATCCCCACGTTTAAGGCGCTGGCCGACGCCGTCCACAAGCACGGCGCCAAGATCGCCCTGCAGCTGTTCCACCCCGAGTACGACGTCCCCGGCGTCGGCCGCATGGTCATGGGTTCCATGGCCGCTGCGAAAGCTGCGCAGGAGGCCAAGGCCGCCGGCGACGAGGAGACCTTTGCCGCCAAGATGGCCGAGTCCAACGAGATTCGCAAGCAGGCCTACGCCAAACTGCACCACGACATGCAGCACTTTGTGAACGAGGCCACCGTGGAGCAGCTCACCCAGATCAAGCAGGCTATCGCCGCCTCGGCCGCCCGCGCGCAGCAGGCTGGCATCGACGCCATCGAGGTCCACGGCGACCGTCTGGTGGGTTCGCTGTGCTCGGCCATCCTCAACCAGCGCACCGACGAGTACGGCGGCTCGTTCGAGAACCGCGTCCGTTATGCGCTGGAGGTCGTCGCCGCCATTAAGGAAGCCGCACCGCAGCTGATGGTGGAGTACAAGCTCCCCGTGATCATGGAGAACCCCGACGGCACACCGCGCGGCAAGGGCGGCCTGCAGCCCGACGAGGCCTGCGAGTTCGCCAAGCTGCTCGAGGGCGCCGGCATCGATATGATCCAGGTGGCGCAGGCAAACCACACCGGCAACATGGGCGACACCATTCCGCCCATGGGCGCCATGCCCTACAACTGGACGCTGCCCGTGGCCGAGCGCGTCAAGGCCCTGGTCTCCGTGCCGGTGGCAACCGTCGGCCGCGTTGTCTCGGTCGAGGCGGGCGAGAAGATCCTGGAAGACGGTTCGGCCGACATCGTCGCGTACGGCCGCTCGCTCATGTGCGACCCCGACATTGCGCTCAAGGCCGCCACGGGTGAGCCCATCCGCGAGTGCCTCAACTGCAACAAGGGCTGCGTCGATGCGATCCAAAACCGCCAGTACATCTCGTGCGTGCTCAATGCCGAGAACGGCGACGAGGCG
This sequence comes from Collinsella sp. AM23-17, assembly GCF_003470945.1. Classification (NCBI taxonomy): domain Bacteria; kingdom Bacillati; phylum Actinomycetota; class Coriobacteriia; order Coriobacteriales; family Coriobacteriaceae; genus Collinsella; species Collinsella sp. AM23-17. Next base: position 47,093 of record NZ_QRHU01000006.1, read on the forward strand.
ACCGTCGCCATTAAGCCGGGCGAGGGTGACAAGAAGATCGCCGTGGTGGGCGGCGGTATTGCCGGCTTGGAGGCCGCGCGTGTGGCGGCCAAGCGCGGCTACGACGTGACCGTCTACGAGGCGAGCGACCATCTGGGCGGCCAGATTGTGCTGGCGGCTGCGCCTCCGCGCAAGGACGAGATCATGCGCTCGGTCGAGTACTACGAGAAGATTCTGCCCGGCCTGGGCGTGAAGGTTGAGCTCAACCACACCGCTAGCCCCGCGGACCTCAACGCCGCCGACGCCGCGATTGTGGCCGTGGGCGCGCACGACGTGGTCATTCCCGTGCCCGGTGCCGATTCGGAGAAGGTCGTCTCGAGCTGGGATGTGCTGGCCGGCAAGGCGGAGCTCAGCGGTCGCGTTGCCGTTATCGGCGGCGGCCTGGTGGGCACCGAGACTGCCGAGTACCTGCTGCAGCACGGCTGCGAGGTGGCGATCGTCGAGATGCTCGACAAGATTGCCGCAGGCGAGTCCGAGACCATCCTGCCGCTGATTATGAGCGACTTTGCCGAGCATGGCGTTGAGCAGCATGTTAAGACCCGTCTGACTGCCATTACCGATGAGGGCGTGGAGGCCGTTCGCACCACCGAGGACGGCGCCGAGGAGCCGGTGAAGATCGCCTGCGATTACGTGGTGATGGCCGTGGGCTCCAAGGCCAACGCGTTTGACCTGGACGGCGTGACGGTGCCCGTGACCTGCGTGGGCGACTGCTCGGGCGAGCGCACCGCCGACATCGCGAGCGCCATTCGCACGGCGTATCACGCGGCCAACGAGCTCTAAGCAAGAAAGCTATCGCGTATTGAGTGGGCGGGGAGTGCCGTATCGGTGCTCCCCGCCTTTTTGCCAATAGAGTATCCCTGACCAGCTGGTTCAGAAAATCCGAATCTTGAGCACCTGAAAATCCGAATTATATGAACACGAAAATCCGAATCGCAACCACCCGAAAATCCGAATTTGCTACAGTGGAATAGAAGAATCAGAAAGCAGGACCTGTAAATCTGCGGGGGTGGCTCATGGCGGGCGAGAGGCTACATCGGGACGGATACATCCCACGTATCGTGGATGCGCAAATCGAGCGCTACCTTCGTGTCTTTGGCGCGGTCGAGATTGCAGGCACCAAGTGGTGCGGCAAGACGTGGGCCGCGCTCGAGCACGGGGCGTCCGTCTCGTATGTCGACGAGAATCTCGACCTCGCGCGTGCCGACCCGGCGATGATGTTGCTGGGAGACCGTCCGCATATTATCGATGAGTGGCAGCGCGTTCCCCAGATTTGGGACTACGTTAGACACGAGGTCGACCGTGCCCGGGGCACGCGCGGCGCCTATATCCTCACGGGTTCCGCCACGTCTGCGTTTGGCTCAAAGGCGGAGGCACCCGCGCATAGTGGAGCCGGCCGCATCGGCCACGTCCGCATGCACCCCATGACGCTTGCCGAGACAGGTGAGTCCAACGGCAAGGTGAGCCTGGCGGGCTTGTTTGAGCATCGTTTTGAGCCCTGCCGGTGCAATGGCGATACACCGGGGCTTGTCGAAGCCGCCTGCCGCGGCGGCTGGCCCGAGGCGATCGATATGGTCTCGGCTGACGCTCAGCTCATCGCCCGCGAATATCTCAACATTACGTTTTCGAGCAGCTTCCCGGCGGTTGGTCTCGACCCCGATATTGCTCGTCGAGTCTCTGCATCGATCGCGCGCAATCTGGGACAGGCAACCACGTATAAAACGATTCTTATGGATATGTTCGGTGCCGAGGAGGAACCCGCAGCGTTTGCCGATGAGACCAAGGTGCGCAGGTACCTGGATGCCCTCAAAGGCATGTTCATTCTCGAGGAGGTCCCCGGTTGGGTTCCCGCCGCGCGCGACAAACGACGCTTTACCGTCAAGCCCAAGCGCTATCTGGCAGATCCGAGCCTTGCTTGCGCCTTGCTAGGTATGTCCTTGCAGGCGCTGCTTGCCGACTGGCAGACATTTGGTCTGGTGTTTGAGAATTTGGTCATACGCGACCTTTCGGTCTACGCACGTTCGCTCGACCTGCTGGATAGCACGCCCGTGCGCTATTATCGCGACGATTCGGGCCTTGAGTGCGATGCTATCGTGCAGCTAGCCGACGGACGGTGGGCCGCCTTTGAGATTAAGGTGAGTGAAGATAAAGCGAGCGCCGGCGTCGAGAGTCTCAAGCGCGTTCGCAAGAAGGTCTGTGGAAATCCTCGTTCACGCACACGCGAACCGGAGTTTATGGCCGTGATTGTGGGGGTGGGTGAGTACGCCCGCGAGGTCGAGGACGGTATCTACGTGATACCCGTGCGCGCGTTGGGGTGTTAAGGGGCGGCACGCCGTGTGTTCTCCGCCCGGCGCTATGGATTGGTGCAAGGGGGGTTAGGTTTGTGTGCACCATGTTGCTGCGAAGTAACCTGACCCCCTTGCACCAAGGATTTGACTTTTAAGACATCATTAAGGCTTGCGCTGTGGAGCAAACCGCAGGTCAATGCTATTCTTTTACCTTATCGTATGGTGTTGTATTCTGCCTGAATTCTATGCCTACGAGCAACGGATTGATCGCGACCAAGCGGAAAGGATGGCACGCCCACTAGCAGGGCAAACGCAAGCGATGAGTGGCATGGACCGACATAGCGAGCTCCAGCAGCACAAGACGGCGGCCGAGTACCGCCAAGCTGCCGACGAGCACGTGCGGACCCTCAAGGATTTCTGGAAGGATTTCCTGGTGAGCGGTCTGTTTGTGCTGGCCGCCATCGTTGCCATCTTTGCATGCCTGGCCTGGTTTGCCGCGAATAACCGAGTGAGTGCCACGGGGAGTACGATCGGGGCGAAGGGTCCGCGGTTTGTGCTCTCGGGAACGCAGGGCGGCACGGCGGGCAAGTACGACGCCCAGGACAACTACGCGTCGGACAGTACAAGCCTTGCCGTGAACAATCTTTTCAACCTCAATAACATGAGTGCCGATGGCAGTCTCTCTCCGGGGTCGGCTGGTCAGCTCCAGCTCAACGTCAAGCCGCTCTGCAACGACCTGCACGATATCACGGTGGAGATGACCTGGGAGATTTCCGTCCAGACGAGTGCTGTCGGCATGGGCTCCGCTGCGGATGCATCGAAAAACGAAGAGATCATCAACTCGCTTAAAGATTTGGTGCGCGGTCATATCCTGGTTTTTCAGGGCAAAGACACCTCTGGCTTTTACTCCAATCCGCTGGTCCCCACGACAACCACGGTGACCCAGGACGGAGCCAGCGTTACCGTCATCACGCAGAGCTTTACCATTCCGGCGTCGGACTTTTGCCCTGCGGACTCAAATAGCACGACCAAAACCGTACCCAAAACCCTCTACTGGATTTGGTCGGAGCAGTTTAAGAGCTACGTTCGCACGGGCAACGCCGGCTACGGTGGCAACCTTTTTGCGAGCACGGACCCCGCCGCGGGATACGCAGCCCTCGTCGGCGACATCAACAATAACCACGCGCGCTATTTCCGCGCCGATAGCACGAGCGTGCCAGGTCAGGCGCCTAGCGCGGTTCCGCCTGTCGGAGCCGGCATGTCCTCTGCGGATGTGGAAACCTGCGCCAGCTACTACAACAACGCCGACGAGATTATCGGCAAGAACGTCAAGTACATTCGCGTGCGCTTCACCGCCAAGGAGGCGGATAAATAAATGGACGAGCAGCTTAATGCCCGCGAGCAGGGCGATATCAAACACAACGAAGGAGCGGCAAACCCCGGCGGCAACGGGTTCGGCTCGCACGGCGAAGCGCGTCCGGCTGGCCGCATCGAGCGCATCAAGGCTTGGGTGAGCGACCACCGTCGCGAATCCCTGGCCATCGTGGGTCTGGTGGCCGTGCTTCTCGTGTTGCTGGGATTGACGCTCGGATGGTTCGTCGATGCCAATCGCGGCTCCACCGTCGGCAAGATCAAGGAGCCGGCAGAGCTCAAGGTGCTGGGCCCCAACGCTACGGCAACAGAGCAGATCGACCTGAGCTACAACCCCGAATACGGCGATACCAAGACTGGCAGCACGGTGACGCTCAAGCGCCCGTTTTGCGTGCAGACGGGCGGCGACGGGTTTGAGCTGCAGCTTGCGAATACGACCAACATTACGGGTCTCACTATCGAGCTGTACAGAGCCGAGAACACGTCTGCGCTCCAGACGCCCGACGTGAGCGGTACCGCAGACGGCAAATCTTATAGCTGGAAAGCAACCGGAGAGAACCTGCTGACGAGCTTCGAATATATCAACAAGGAGAACGACGGTCTGGCAGCCGTGCCGGGCGAGGGCGCAAGCGACCCTACATTCAAGGACTATCAAAACGTCCAGCGCAACGCGCGCCCGCTCTACCGATACAAGAAATTCGGCAAAGGCGACCTCAACGCTAAGACACTCGACAACTCGACTGGCAATGACACGCTTAACTTTATCATCAAGCTTTCGTGGGACGAGAGCGCCAAAGAGACCGACGTGATTTACCTGATCGCGCGCAACACGAGCGGCAAGTAGGAGAGGGGGCGCACATGGAGAAGCAAGAGAAACAGCAGGATGCCGAGCGCGAGCAGCTGGCAAAAAGCAAGAGCCTAGTCAAGAACAAGCTGGTTGTGGCGGCAATCGCACTTATTTGCGCCGTGGCGCTCGTGACGGGTGGCTACTTTACCTATTCCGCCTACACCGCCAACGGATTTCTAAAGTCCGTCGCCGCAACGGGCACTGCGCAGAGCCTATTTGCAAGCGATTTGCTCACGGGCTATATGAGTGCGCCTAGCCCCGACGAGCTCGCCCGTGCCCAGCGCTCCGTTACGGTGTATCCCAACAACGGGCAGTGCAACTTTACCTTTAGCATCTACAACCACTTGCTGGGCAACAGCAACTTCTGCAACGACAAAAATGTGACATACACCTTGACGGTCGAGGGGCACGGGCTCGATGGCGCCACGTGGAGCTATGCGCCCCAGCCCGGTAGCAGCGTCACGCTTCCGGAGAATCAACCTACCAAGAACGACTACACCGTGACCTTCCCCGAGGCTAAGTTGGGACAAGCATACTTTGTGATTAAGGCCACGGTCGTATCGGAGAAGAGCCCCGGCACCGAGCTAGCCTGTCTGGCGGCGAAAGTCGTGCCGTCAAAGAGGGCCGAGGTCAAGACCGCTGCGGTTGAGGGCGCGCTGGTCGATGAGGCTGGCAAGTTTGCTGATTACGCTGCATACAACTACCGCGTGACGGTTACGGGCGCACTGGCAAACGTCACGCTCACGTGGGGGGAGAACGTGGAGATCGACCCGTTCTTTGAGACCAACCATAGCGCGACGGTGGATGCTGCAGCTCGCAAGGCTACGTTCACCATGGAGCCGGGTTCGATGGTCGTCAACTTTTACCGAGCGGACGGCAAAACGCCCGGTGGCTGGGGCGACCTGGACATTAGCGTGAGCGGAACTACTCTGACGGGCGCGACGGAGACTCGATAACTCTGGAAGCGGAGTTTTAGGATAAGAGGTACGGAATCGATGAGAACGGCAAAGCGCATATTCGCAGAGTTCATGACGGTGGTCATGGTGCTCCAAGCATGCTCGCCCACGGTGGCTGCTGTGGCGGCAGGCTGGCAGAACATCTCGAACGAGATTGCTGCCGCATCTGCGAAGGCGTTGGATACTGCCGAGAGCGGCGAGACCAACGGCGATGTCACGATCGGGTCTGGGTCGAGTGATGCCGGCGCCGACAGCGACAGTGCTGGGGATGACGCGGTGAAGGATGACGCTGCAGCAGGCGATACCACCGATAGCGCCACTGGTTCCGATTCCACGGGCGACCAGACGGAAGGCGACGATGCCGCTGACGATGCCGCCGCTGACGACGCCGAGCAAGATGCCGATGATGCGACTTCGGAGGACGCTGATGCCCAGGCGGGTGCGACGATCACGGATTTGAATAAGCTCGTCGAGCTGCTCGAGAAGAACGGCGCGGAAAGCATCGTGCGCAAAGACGACGAGAGCGGAATCCGAAGCCTCGATGTCAAGTCGTCGGAGGCGTTCGCTGTCCTGTCTAACGCCGACGCTTCGCTTTACTATGATGCGCAGATCAAGGTTATCATCACGGGCGATGCGAAGCTCACCGAGTCGGCTAATAACGGCATGTCTTTCCAGGGTCTTGGCAGTGATGAATGTCCGTTTGAAGGCAGGATCTATAGGGACGTTGATAGTCCCGTCGAGCTTACGACTGATCGGACGGTTTTTAATAACCTCAAGCTGTCTGACCAAAACAAAACGGTCAGGATAAAGTGGGTAGGCGCGACTAGCTATAGCGCACCGATGGTCGCTTCGAAGGTCAGCGGTGCGGAAAACGGCGAAGAGAGCAAGACACTCATCGCGTCGGTTGACATCGTGGAACCCGTGAACGTTGATGTGAAGGATGCGACTTCCGCCTTGACGGCACCCCTCCTGGGTGCGACGACGGGCGACCTTGCTGCGAACGTTACCTATAGCCTCACCGATTCTCGAAAGAATCTCAACGCGAATGCGACGGGCAACATTGGCTTGATTGCCAACACGGTCGAGAGCGGGAGCTTGACGGTTGAGTCCGTCACGTTCCCCAACGATCTGACCTCAGGCGGAGCCGTCAAAACGAGCTCTGGCAACGCTGGCCTGCTCGTAGGCGAAGTCAAGGACGGTGCGACCCTGAGCATTGGCACTCTGGCAAACGTTCCCACCGCCACCGTCCAGTCTACGAACGGCTCCGCCGGTGGCGTTGTAGGACTCGTTGGCTCGAGCACGGGTGCCATGGTCAACGTCGCGAAAGCTCTCGACCTACACGCGCTCACCGTCAAGGGCACAACTGCCAGCGGCGGTTTTATTGGTAAAGCGACCGTGCTCACACTGGGCGCGGATAATAAGCAGATTGGGTGTCCTCTAAATATTGGCGACGAGAACAGCGCTTGCTCTGGTGGCGTTATCGGCGACGTGAGCTTTGCGCAAGGATTTGCCGTTACGTCCAATATGTTCGACCTGGGCGACCTTGTGACTCTTGGTGCGTCGCAGCGCGCCGGCGCTCTTTTTGGCATGGCCGATATCTCTAATGGAGACATCGTGGTGCAAGGCGGGACGTATAAGAGCAAACTCGCCTTACCAGAAGATGTTAGTGTCAACGGCAGCTACGGCGGCCTTGTCGGCAAGGTGTTCGCGACGAAAACGGACGACGACGGCGCTTTGCGCGCCTTTGTTGTTGAAAAGGATGCAGATAATAAGAATACGTGCTCAATTGAGTTTGACCTTGCGAGCAAGTTGTCCGACGCAGGCGGCGTTGTTGGCTATGTTGGCGATAGCGCAAATCCTAACTCGCAGCCCGTTGCCGTTGTCTTCAACGGCGTGACGGTTGCGTGCAAGGGAGATGCTTCGGCGCGAACGGGTACCGGAAAGTTCGGTGGCGCCGTGGGCGTTGTCGATACGCGCAATGTCCTTGACGTGCGAGATTTCAAACTTACAAGCGACAATCCTATCGGTAAGGCGCAAAGCAACCGTGCCGCGGGAATTGCGGGATCCGCGTGGAATGCTGTAATCAAATTCAGCGGCATCACGGATCTGTCGGGCGCAAGTTTTGCCGAGAACGCCACGACGGGTCAGCTCGTATACGAGAACCACAACGCGCTGATCTTCGCTGCCGGCAATGGCTCTAATGGTGATCTGGGAGACAAGGGCGCTGCGGTCTGGACCTTCAAGCGTAGCAACTCAGCCTCAAAGACGGACGACATCGCGACCTACGGTGAAGTTGTTCGTCTGGGCGGCGACTTCATTAAGCTTGATGTGGACACTCATAAGTTGACCTTGCCGGATTCGCTGACGGCAGCTAACGGTGCCTACGCCCTAACCACAGCTGAGGATTTCGCCAAGCTTGCGATTACCTGGCAAACCAACGGCTACTACTCGATGGTTGACGGCGTTACCGAAAACAACCTTAACGGCTTGCAGTCCTCGACCATTACGGTGAACGGCACTATTGATCTCAAGGGCACGGGCCTGACGGGTTTCACGCAGGATCGTGCAGACGGCTCGCAAGTTTTCTCGGGAACGTTGAACGGTGGCGGCACAATCAATCTTGCCGTCGGCGAGGCGTACGGCAAGCGTGGTGAAGACGTGCTCGACGGCAATAACACGAGCAACGGCAACGGCAAAATCTACCGCCACGGCCGCTTGGGCTTGTTCGCGGCCGTCAACGGTGCAACCATCTCCAACGTCACAATCGCTGGCTCCATGAAGTTCGATAACGGTTCGGCTATCGATGCCGGGTCGCTTGCGTGTGCCATCGTCGGCAACCTGTCATTGTCTGGCGTAACGTGCAAAACGAATATCGCGTGCGATGATACGTTTGCCAATGACGTGAACATTGGCGGTATTGCGGGCAGCGTGCTGGCGGCTTCTACGGTTGCGTTTAAGGATAACAGCAAGGCTCAAGCGACCATCGCTGCAACTAAAACGCTTAACGGCAATAGTCGCATTGGCGGCGCCATTGGTTATGCGGGCGATTATGGCTCGTCATTCAATGTTGCGGGCCTCGAAGTCGCCGGATCAATCGAAACTGGCGATTGCGCCGGCGGCAAGATTGCCCAAGTCGGTGGTCTTATCGGCTGCATCGCACAGAGTACCTACAATGCAGGGACAATAGCCAACTCAGCTGATAAGTACGTGAACATTTCGGGCCTTTCGTTCAATTCATTCGAAATGAAAGTCGGCAGGAACGGCGATAAGCTCAATGGCACGGGTGGTTTCTTGGGTTATAGCTGGGGCAACGCGGTCGTAACTATCGGAGATGAGAGCATTAACAAGAATGAAAACTCTTATGCTCTGAAAACGACCAACGCTTCTATAACCGCGACTGCGGATGATTCCAAGGAACTCGGTGGTCTTGTATACGCCGCGAGCGGCCACTGGATTATCAACAACTATGCCATCGATCTCTCGGGCACAACCATTAATGCGGGCGCCGCTCAGACGCTCGGCGTTCTAGTTTGCCGCGGCTGCAAGGTGGATGATAAGACGACATATGGCGTCGAGAGCTACCTAGGCCTGTACTTGGAGGACAGGGCTTATTGGGATACCGCCTATAGGGTGCCCACCGGCGAGGGGGCCATCGTTGCGTCGGGCGTAACGTCCTTCGATGAATGGGTTGGCAGCGGTGTAAAACCAAACAACGGCAGCAAGCTCATGGACGCCGACTGGAACACGGTCGTTTCGCTACACACACAGAAAAACAAGCTGGACATGGACGGCGATTCCACAAAAGACAACAGCTACCATAATCGCTCGTCTTTCGGTCGAAGCCAGAATACGAACGGCAATACCCGCTACTTCTACAACCTCGACATAGCCTCTAAGAATTGTGAAGGCGGCTTTAGTGGCAGTCAAATCGATACAGCGGAAAAGCTGCTCTTATGGTCTGCTTACCGTTATGCTCCCGAAGGTATTCGTTCGACAATCGTTCCCAATGGCACGACAGGGCTCGATGATTCCATAACCATAACGGGTACAATCGATTTGGCCGGCTACAGCTATTATCCAACTCAGCCGAGCGGAGAGGTGACGGTTGAGAATGCGACCATTACCTTCTGTTACTCCAAGATCAAGGCCGAGCAGAATGGCAACAAGCTAAATTCCGATGCTACCCAGCACGAGAACATGCACTGCGGTCTTTTTCGAACGGTGGCAAACGGCGATCTCACAGTAAAAAACGTCACTTTGCGTGGTACTGTTGGGCCCGTTATTAATGACGGAAAGAGCTCTGAAGACACTGATGGAGCAAGCGGAAGCTCTTCGGGCGCGCTCGTGTGCCGCTACGTGTATGGGTCCAGCGACGGCAATGGCACCAAGATTAGAAAGATCTCAATTGATGGTCTTACGCTCAACAATCTGATTGTCGACGGCGCCAACAGCGCCACGGATGCTAACGCCTATATGCCTCTGCTCATCAACGAGATGCAGAAGTACGTGAGCCTGAACGCGAAGAATATCAAGACTACTGGGTACACGAGTGACACCAAGGCGGCTACGTCGCTGTTCGGAAAGCTTGGTGTAGGCAGTGAGGCCGATCAGGTGACGGCAAAGTTTGAGCAAATCAGCTTGCCCAGCCAAAAGAATAAAACGATCTTCACCCATGCGAGCCTGCTGGAGAGTTTTGGCTACGGAAGCACGAGCACGGGCTCTGCGGACTACACCTTTACTAAGGCCGATGCCGATGCCGATGCAGGCAAGGTGACATACGGATCTGAGATTGATGGGAGTACGGAGTACCCGGGCAAGCAGCTTTGGTATTACGACGAAGCGACGTATGGTGCCGTGAGCGGCTATGTGACGGTTGATGGTAAGAAGGACGGTGACGTCAGGCCTTGGTTTGGTGGCTATCTTCCTTATGTTTATAAGGGAAAGGCCACCGAGAGCGGCGTCCAATATCATGAAATTAAAGTCAACCAGCGCATTCCAAAGCTGGTAGAGGGATGCGGCACATATGGCGATCCGTATGCCGTTAAGGACGCGACTGAGATGAACGCCATCGCCAACTACATCAACAACCAAACTGCGCTCGACGGTTGGGAGGTCACCATTGCCGTCAACCAGAGTACGCTCTGTACTCGCCGCAGCGACAATAAAACCGACAATGAGGTTACGTACGTCTATAAGCAGGCGAAAGACACTGGGAAGAAGTGGGAAAAGAAGACCGGCGACACCACTGATCCTTCGGCCACACTTTCCGACGAGATGATGCACCGCTATATCCAAAGCGCGTACTACAGTATTGAACCTACCGGGGGTAATACGATCACCCTCGACGGCGCATCGTTTGGCGGTTTTGGCAACAAAGCCAACCCGTTCCGTGGCGTCATCGTTGGCAACCCTAAAGGTGATAAAAAGGCAACCATCAAGATAGAGAATAACGAGGGTTCGCTTCGCGGCCTTATTCCCTATAGTTACGGCAGCGTGGTGCGCGATCTGAATATTCGCTATGTGAACGCGTCGGCGACTATTACTTATTCTGCCAAGGATGCCGACGGTGTTCCGACGTCGTTCTTCGGTGGCGTTATCGGCTGCATCCTTGGCGGCGATAACATTATCGACGGTGTGGCCGTGAATGGGACAACGCCCGATAACTCCACAACCGGCTTTACGGTTGCTGGTGGCGGAACTAAGCCACATCTTGTTCCCATCGGCGGTTACGTTGGTGCCATTGCGGGCGGCGGTGTGATCTTCCGCAATATGTCAGGGACGTCTTGGCGCGCTGGAACCAGCGACAAGTCTCAGGGTCTTGGAACGGGCAACTTCCGGCAGTACGACAATCCCTACGTTGGTCGTGTGATTGATGGCTATGCCTTTAGCGAGGGCTGCAAAGTCGAAAACGGTAACGCTAACTACAAGATCAACGAGCTCACAAACAAGGGAGCTGCCTGCGTCACTACCACGGGCACCGACAACAAGTATATCGGCACTGATGCCGAGGCACCCGTGACCACGGTGGAAAACGCCCAGGGCCTTTTGGTGCTCTCGGCCATCATTAGCTCGGGTGCGGGTGCTGGAGCGGCACATACTGACTACGCTAATTATGGCGTGTTCCGCGGCTCCAAGGCGTACTGGGGCAGCGATAAGCAGGACCCGGCGATAAACGGCTACCTGTTTGGCAACAAGGAATATGGTAAGGTGCGAAATGCCAGCTACGACTGCGTGGGCAAGCCTGCGAGCGCTTCCGGCGATTTCGAAACCGCCAAAAACGATGACCAGAAGGCCCCGGGCAAACAGGGGTGGCACGGCCCGCTCAACCATGATGACGATGTAAATTCGCCCTACCTGGTGGCGTCCTACGCTGCCGACTACCAAACGGGCTACGTGTGCGCGTCGAAATCGATCGGCATGAGCCTGGAGTTCAAGGAAAATGCCACCTATGATATGACTGGCTACGGCACGGGATACGTGGGTCTCAGCGGCCGTTACTATTCCAATGCTTGCAGCTCGAACGAGGCGTCCACCGATCGCGACCGCATCACGCCGCACGTGGCAACGATCGACGGCAACGGGGCCACCATCACGGTGGGCACCAAAGATGCCACTTACGGCGTCGTCGAATATGCCGATGACGACTATAAGGTCTCGGGCGTGGGCGGCCTATTCAGCACCGTGATGTTCACCTCAACCAATGTGGGGCAGAGCGTCACCGCGAATGACGGCGCTCAGGTCAAAGACCTCACCTTTAGTAACTGCAACGTATCGCTCACCTATATCGACACCAACGGCGAAGCCAAACCAGGAGAGGCACCGAACGACCTTACCGGTGCCGGCCTTTTGGCGGGTGCAACGGCCAACTACGACGACGGCACGTGCGGCATCTACCGCAACGTGCAGATGAAGAACTGCACCGTGTCGGGCGCTAAGAGCGTGGGAGGACTTCTTGGCAGCTCGGGTCGCGCCAGACGAACTACGAGCGAAGACAGAACCTATATGGTCGAGTTCAGGGACGGGTGGGGCCCCGCGTATCTCTGTGACTGCTCGTACACCGGTCTTAACGTCACGGGCGAGAAGAATGTCGGTGGCTATGTGGGTACGGTCGCCTCGGCGTGCGGTGTGTGGACAACCGCAGGCACAGGGGTGAGTGAAAGGACCGTTGGCAAAAACTCGACCATAACTGCCACAGGGACAGTGCCCTACGTGGGCGGCGTGCTCGGCTATGTCGAAAGAAGCGATATCTCGGTCAACACCAAAATCCGCACCACCGAGGTAGTCCCGTCGAGCACGGCAGTCATCTCTGGGGTAAACGTGCTAGCCACCGGGTCGAACTCCGATGACCATATGGGCGCCGGCGGCGTGGTCGGACGCGCCCGTGGCGGCGTTATTTCTATGAGCAACGTGCGCATTGATGACGGAAACGGCACCGAGAACGCCGTCATCGGCGATAAGGCCGGAACGAACAATAGCATCTACAATGCGGGCGGCCTGATTGGTGAGGTTACGAGTAGCGGTAGCCCCAACAAGTACTGGTTCGACGACTGCAGTGTCAAGAATGTCAGCATCGCCGGCACCGGCAAATGCTCGGGAGGGCTTATCGGCTACTTCTTCAGCAATGCGAATATTGCTTGCAACAATATTGCGATCGAGAAAGCTACGATTAAGGGCAGCTGGAGCGGCGGTCTGCTTGGCGCGAATAACGCGTCTAAAAGTGGCTCCGTCATCATCAATGTCACCAACACAAAGGTATCCGACACCACGTTTAGCGAAAAGTCCAACGGCGGCATTATGGGCGATGGGCGTGGCCAGTTCCATCTGGTAAACGTGCTCATGGACAGCAATAGCTACAATGCGGGCAAAACCCAGGGCGTACTCTTGGGCGAGGTTGACACGGGGGATGGTAAGTACAGCCTTTCCGCAGCGGGCGTGGAAGTAAAGCCCGGCAGTGGCAAGACCACGAGCGACCTGCCGCCGATGGTTTACACGACCAATACGGCCGCCGTAAACAGGAAAACTTATATTGCCTTCGGTGACTACAACGGCACGGCTGCCGCGCCCAACGAGAACAAAACGCTCTACGGCGCAGGCGATACTGCTACCACGGCAACGAGTCCGTACGTGACCACGAGGCCCGTGAGCACGCTGGCGGTGCGTGCCTCCGACGGCGACACCACCGACCGCTATCTGTTTGGCGACGGTGCCGCCATTGCTACTGCGGCGGCAATCCAGAGCGAGGTCATCCAAAGCAAGGCGGGTACCAGTTTTCCCGGCCGCTACACCTACACCAATATCGGCGGCATTAATGACAACGGCGCCTATCAAAATACGTCGAGCTACGATGCCTCATCCGTGGCGAGTAAGTTCAATGCGAATAATGATACAAGCAGCAGCCAAGCCACAACGGATTTCCCCGTTTTGGTGATCTCTGGCGCCGACAACACGACGGTCAAGAGCTATCTAAACATCATCACGAACGGCGGCTTCTCCGACGCTTGCAGATTGAATAACGAGAACGGCACCAATCCGCACGTGACGGCCAAAGCAGAGGTTTTCCAACTCAAGGATGGTGTGTTCGTTAAGGACGATGACGCGTCGAACAATCCCACGCTTCGCGTGGTGAACAACGGCAAGAACAACATGTCGTTTAGCCCAAGCTCCGATTGGGACAACGGCAAGGGCCGCTTCACGCTCCTGACCGTTACCTTTACCGAGGCGGGTCAGAGCTACAACGTTCAGGTGCCGATCATCGTTAAACGCAAGCTCGAGATCGATTTCACTGCAACGTATGATTACGGCACCAAATTTAAAGAAAAAGACTACGCTAACCTTGGAAAAGATGCACACGTGCTTACGAGCTTTGGCGAGCCGATGACGGGTCTGCTTACCTGGACATACAATTCTGCTAATGGGAAGGAAGTCGACTTTGGCTGGGACAGCTATATGGCTGCCGGCGGCTCGATGAAGGGGCTCGGCAAGAGCATCCTCTTCAATGGTGCCGACGGAAGGTTGCCCCAGGGCACCCAGCTCACGCTCATCGATGCGAACGTTGACGACAAGGCCGGTGGCAGGGAATATCACTATACGGTGGGCGAAGGCGGCGCAACGAGCGTTTCCCTGAGCGGAGATGCCGGCTTTGAGGATTCTGCGCGCAAACCATATCAGGAGCGATGGCTGAGCGAGATCTTGGGTGTGTCGGCCACAAAGGATGGCGCCGGCACATGGGTTGCGTGTGAAAACGAGGCAGAGGCGACCGCTAAGGCGAAGATCGAAGGCGAAGACAAGTGGACGCTGTTTAAGGTTGCGGGCGCTGACGTTCCCAGCGACAAACGCTATAAGTTAGAGGTACCTAAGGTTAACGGCAAGGAGCAGCGTGCGTCGGAGAGCGTCTACCTAGTTGTCAACGTGCCCAAGTCGGGCGACGGCGGGACGCAAGCTAGTATCAACGGTTTTACGGCTTCGTCTATTGACTCGAATTCTTCGGGTGCCCGCATATCTTGGAATTTGCATCACGTCTTGCGCACCGGTGGCGAAGATAATCAAAACAGTACGGCATCGACATACAGCATCTTGTCCAATTATGAGCAGAGTGTAGTCGACAATAAAAATGCGGCGCGCATTCCGGTTTCGAAGTCGGAGGACGGTGCCGCCTACGTGCTTTCTCTTGACGTCAAAGATACGGTTACGTTTAGTCCGAGCCAATACTATACAGAGAGTGACCATCTGTTCTATCAGCTCGATACATCGCTGTGTCGCTATGGCGCCAACAACAACCTAATGGGAGTAAGTAGTTTCCCGAGCGGAACCTCGGCAATTGCGAAGTTTTATGTTGCCATCGGCGGTCAGAACTACAGGTGGAATGGCGGCGATTGGGAGCCGTGTGACGCTTCGATGCCTGCGTTCACGCAGACCGTGACGGATACAGGCGATGATTCGCTGAAGCTCACGCTCGACCATGACCTCGCCGGAATCCGCAAGATCGCAACGGACGGATCCTTTACCGTGCGTACGGTGGTGGAAAAGATTCGCCTTACGCCGGACGGCTGCAACAAGGTTATCTCCCTGTCCAAGCAGTCTGGCGAGGACGCCTGTACCAAGATGTCCTATACTGCCAAGCTTTCGACGCGTAAGGAAGGCCTTAATACCTCGAGCCTGACGCAGACGAAGCCCGGTAACGTCGGGTACTATCGCATGGACACGGGTGATACGACCATTACGCTATCGGCGCCTGAGAAGTCGCAGCTTGGTATTAACGTGGACGACCTACGTCCGATCGCGAATGGCACGATTGGTCTGGGTGCCACGTATGAACTGGGTGGGCTCAACAACGCCACCGAGGCAATTGCAAATGCCGACTCTGTTGTGTACACGCTCGAGCTGCAGCGCCGCGGAACCGACGGCACGTATGAGAGTGTAACGGATGATATCTCCAACTACGTAACAGTGACGGAGAGTAAGCTTGCCGCGGTCGCTCCCTCCGGTAGCACGATCACCTTCACTGACTCGAAGGAGAATGGCAAGTTCAAAACGCAGAACGGTGACACTACGTTTAGCCTGCCCTTTACCGTTAAGGTCAACACGCAGGTTGAACAGCGTGAGCAGTTCTACGCGAACTATCGATTGGTAATGAGAGCGAGCCTGGTTAAGGGTGACGTGGCGAGCGCAAAGCCTCAATCGCCCGACTATGTGACCTATACGCTCACGAGGGTGAACCTCAACGGCATCGACCACTAGTTCCGAAGCCAACTAGCTTCGCAAAGGGGGCGGCAACCACCCGGTTGCCGCCCCCTTTCTTGCTCGCGCGGCCTGCCGTTGCTTCGGCTTCCCATCAAACTTTCCAACTTTCCACTTAACTTACCATCTAAGGTGGAAAGCTGGAAAGAAAGCTGGAATGTTGAGTGGAAAGCTGGAAAGTAAGGTGGAAAGCTGTCGCGCCATTGCGGGCGGGTATGGGGGTCAATAATTGCGTAGGCCATACCAGCTAAAAAAAGATACCAATCTGGTTGGTAAAACACCGTCAATGAGCCGCGAGCTAACTAGCTGCGTAAATAAAACCTAAAGAACTGTTGCAAATTAATGGCAAATGCCCAGATAGCGAAATTACGATTTTCAATTAACTGTTACGTGCAAACAGCAAAATGCTACTATCTAACATGCACGTAAGAAAGCAGATTAACGGTTAAGGCTAAGAAGTGGCAGGTATGTCGGAAGCAACTAGGACTCGTACGCATGCGCCTGAGGTTAGGCAGCGCGCCGTCGAGGTCCTCCAAGAGGGGGTCGGTCACCGCGCCCTCGCCGCAAAGCTTGGCATTCCCCAGGCCACGGCTCGTCAGTGGGCCCGCGCATATGCCGTGGGTGGTGCCAACGCCGTGCTCAATGCGGGCGCTCGTCATCACACCTATTCGTACGACGTAAAGCCCGCCGTGGTTAAGGACCGTCTGGAAAACGGCCTGACGGTTCGCGAGGCCATGATCAAGCATAAGATTCCCAGCGAGTCTTCGGTCAAGGCTTGGTGCCGTCAGTACCGCGAGAGCGGTGAGTCCGCACTGGTCGATAAGCCGCGCGGTCGCAAGCCGCGCGTTAAAAAGGCGGAATAGCAAACGGGATGGTGCGCCCACAGGGGCGCATTTTTCTTGCCGCCCCTCTACTCCAATGCGGACAGACTCGTTACCCCGTACGCCTAAAACTCCCCAGTTGACCGAAAACCCGCCGCCGCTACTCCTCAACTGAGCTATAACGTTAGACAATTGCAGCGTTTTTGCATGGGGGAGTGATGGTATGACGCTACTGTATTTCCTTACCCTGTTTCCGCTGGTACCGGCGCTGGGCATGCTGCTCACTCGCGGTGACCGCGCCCGCGATACGGTGGGGCTCATAGGTTCCGGCATTATTATGGCGGTGACAGTTGTAGTCGCCGTCATGTTTTTTGGCGCGGGCCCGCAGAGCTTCGAGGTGGCACCGGGCACCTCGCATGTGCTCTCGATCATCAGCTCCGCCATCGATGTCATCCTGTGCGCCGTCATCCTGTACAACGCGTATAAATATAGGAACGCGCTCACCACGGTGCTCGGCATAGTCCAGCTGGTGGGCTCCGTTGCCTTCGCTGCCATGACGTTGCCCGCGGCCGAAGCCGTCACGGCGACACCGCTCTACCTGGATTACATGAGCGTGATCATGGTCCTCGCCGTTGGCATCGTCGGCAGCCTGATTTGCGTGTACGCCCTGGGCTACATGAAGGACTTCCAAGCCCACGACGAGCACGAGGCCGCGCTGCGCGGGCAGACCGCGCCCGACCGTCGCCCGCAGTTCCTGGCGCTCATGTTCCTGTTCCTCTCGGCCATGTTCGTCATCGTGACGAGCGATAACCTGGAGTGGCTGTTCTGCGGTTGGGAAATCACCACCGTGTGCTCGTTCCTCATGATTGGCTACACGCGCACGTCCGAAGCCATTAAAAACGCCTTTACCCAGATCATCCTCAACATGCTGGGCAGCATCGCGTTTTTGGCCGGACTCATGTACCTGCACGTTAACGGCATGCCGCTGACCATCTCGGGCATGATCGAGCTTTCCGGCACCGGAACCGCGCAATCCGCGCTGCTGGTGATGCCAGTCATCCTGCTATCGCTCGCCGCCCTTACCAAGGCAGCGCAGATGCCGTTCCATACCTGGCTGCTCGGTGCTATGGTTGCCCCCACGCCCACGAGCGCCCTGCTGCATTCGTCAACCATGGTCAAAGCCGGCGTGTTTTTGATGGTCAAGCTGAGCCCGCTCTATGCCATCTATCCCGTGACCGGCTTTATGGTCACGAGTGTGGGTGCCATCACGTTTTTGCTCGCTGCCCTCATGGCCATCTCGCAGAGCAACGCCAAACGCGTGCTCGCGTACTCCACCATTTCCAACTTGGGCCTCATCAGTGCCTGCTTGGGTGTCGGCGCGCCCGAGGCCGTGTGGGCCGCTATCTTCCTGATCCTGTTCCATACGGTGGCAAAGTCGCTGCTGTTCCTGTGCGTGGGCACGGCCGAGCATCATATCGGCAGCCGCAATATCGAGGACATGGACGGTATGTTCAGCCGCATGCCGCACCTGACGCGCCTGATGATGCTGGGCATTATGGGCATGTTCGTGGCGCCGTTTGGCATGCTCGTGTCCAAGTGGGGCGCCCTGGTGGCGTTCGCGCAGACCGGCAACGTGCTCATGATCATGGTGCTTGCCTTTGGCTCGGCCGCGACGTTCTTCTTCTGGGGCAAGTGGCTCGCCAAGCTTTCGGGCGTCGACCCCACGGCCCAAAACGTCGAGGTCAATGTCCATAAGACCGAATGGATGGCGCTCAACACCATCGCCGCGCTGCTGATTCTGTGCTGCGTGGCGTTCCCGGTTATCTCGAGCGGTCTGGTGTCGCCTTACTTGGCCATGGTGTTTGGCCGCGTGCCGTATGTTATTGGCAAGGATGCCATGTATCTGATGGTGGTTATCGTGGCGTTTATCGCCGTGGTGCTGCTGACTTCATTCCGCGTGAGCAACAAACCGCACGTAAACGTATATCTTTCGGGCGTGGGAACCGACAAATATCGCCATTTCCGCGGCTCGATGGGGCACGAATTGAAGGCCGCAAAGCGCAATTGGTACTCGGAGGACGCCCTTGGCGAGAAGCGTATTGGCCCCGCGGGTAGCGTCGTGTGCTGCAGCATTATCCTGTTCGCGCTGCTGTGTTGCGCGTGGATTGGGCCCGAGCGGCTTGCCATGAGCGCGCCCTCGGTGCTGCGCGGCAAGTATTTTGAAGGTTCGGGTGTCGTGGGCATATTTATTGGTACCGTGGCGTTTGCCTTGATTGCGCCGCTTGTGGGTGGCCTGATCGACGGCCTTGACCGCAAGCTTTCGGCCCGCATGCAGGGCCGTGTGGGCCCGCGCCTGCTGCAACCGTTCTACGACGTTGCCAAGCTGCTGCGCAAGGCTCCTGCCAGCGTAAACACCATGGACGATACCTATATGGCATGCGCGCTCATCTTTACCGTCGTGGGCGGCGGCATCTTTGTGTCGGGTTCCAACACGCTGCTGTGCGCTTTTATGGTTACGCTCGCCGCGATCTTTGTGGTGCTGGCGTCCGCCTCGACGCAAAGCCCGTTTGCCCAGGTTGGTGCCGATCGTGAGTTGCTGCAGGTCATGAGTTACGAGCCCGCCGTTCTGCTGATGAGCGTGGGCCTCTACCTTGCCACCGACAGCTTTGATTCCATCGCCGTGACGGGGCAGTCGGCGCCCATCATCGTGTACAGCGCGCCCATTTTCCTTGCGCTGCTCGCGGTGCTCACCATCAAGCTGCGTAAGTCGCCGTTTGACCTTTCGTACTCGCATCACGCGCATCAGGAGATTGTCCAGGGCGTCGCCACCGAGATGAGCGGCAGCACGCTGGCCAAGATGACCCTTATGCACTGGTGCGAGACCGTGCTGTTTTTGATGTGGGTGGGCATGTTCTTTGTCTGGGACAACCCGGTGAGCTGGGTGGTCGCCCTGGTCGTGATGGTCGCGACGTATTTTGTCGAGGTACTGATCGACAACACCTTCGCCCGCAGCACCTGGCGCAGCTGCTTTAAGCTCGGCTGGGGCGTGGCGCTGGTGTTTGGCCTGCTCAACCTTATGCCCATCCTCGTCGACGTGTTTATTTAGGAGGCGGCATCCATGGATCATAAAATGTCGCGCTCGCCGTGGGTTATTCATTACGACGGCTCGAGCTGCAACGGATGCGATATCGAGGTGCTGGCCTCGCTCACGCCGCTGTTCGATGCGGAGCGCTTTGGCGTGGTCAATACCGGCAACCCCAAGCATGCGGACATCTTTTTGGTGACGGGCTCGGTCAACGCTCAGAACTTGCCCGTCGTGCGCCAGATTTACAACCAGATGCTCGAGCCCAAGTGCGTGGTGGCCTGCGGCATCTGCGCGTGCTCGGGCGGCGTGTTCCGCGATGCCTACAACGTGATCGGCGGCGTGGACCGCGCGATTCCCGTGGACGTGTACGCGCCCGGATGCGCCATTCGCCCCGAGACCGTGATCGATGCCATCGTGGAGGCGTGCGGCATCCTGGACCAGAAGGAGGCCGTGATGCGTGCTGGCGGCGATCCACTTACCGTGGGCGGTGCCGCTACCTGGGACGGCGGCGTTGAGCTGGGCGAGGACGGGTTTGTGGCTGCGGGGGCCGGGGCTGACGGTGCCGGTGACGCGCCTGCCGGGAAGCCTGCTGCGCCCGCCGCTGGCGACGCACCTGCTGAGACGCCCGCCGCTGCAAAGGAGGCCGAGTAATGCAAGAGGCAATCTATACCACCGTTGGGATCGACGAGCTCCTGTCGCATGTCCAGGCGCTCAAGGGCGCCGGTGCCCGCTTTGTGCAAATGCACGCCGAGCGCAACGTCGACGACGGCACGTATCGCTTGGTCTATACGTTTATCAACGTTCATGCTGCTCAGGAGCATATTGCGCAGGACGGTAGCTATGCGATCGAGAACCTGGTGGTTGAGGGAATTGATCGGCACCAGGAGATTCCGTCCATCAGCTCGTACTGTCCGGCGGTATTCCCGTTTGAAAACGAAGCGCACGACCTATTCGGTCTTGCCATCACCGATATGCAGATCGACTTTAAGGGCTTTTTCTACCAGGTCTCGACTGCCGAGCCCATGAGCGTTATCACGCCCGAGGTGAAGGCTGCGCGAGAGAAAGCCATGAAGGTCCGTGCCGCTGCCGAGGCCAAGGCGCGCAAGGCCGCGGCCGAGAAGGCCGCCGCTGCTGCGGCTGCTGCAGGGGAGGGCGCTGCCAGCGCCGGCGATGCCGCGGGCGCCGCTGCTCAGCCCGCTGCGGCTGCCGGCTCCGATGCTCAGCACGATGAAGCTGCCGCCAAGGCCGCGCTCAAGGCTGCCGAGATGGAGGCAAAGCTCGCCGCCATGGATCCCGAGAAAGCGGCCAAGGTCCGCGCGGCGCTTGCCGCCAAGGCCGCCCGCGACAAGCAGAAAAAGGAGGCGTAAAGTCCATGGCACATCGCTCCGTTATTCCGTTTGGCCCGCAGCACCCGGTGCTGCCCGAGCCGCTTCATCTGGACCTGGTGATCGAGGACGACCGCGTCATCGAGGCAATTCCGCAGATCGGCTTTGTGCACCGCGGACTCGAGAAGCTCACCGAAAAGCGCGATATGCACCAGTTTGGCTATATCGCCGAGCGCATCTGCGGCATCTGCGCCGTGGGCCATAGTTGCGGCTATGCCAGCGCCTGCGAGCGCATGCTCGACATCGAGGTACCCGGCCGCGTGCAGTATATCCGCACCATTTTGCACGAGCTTTCGCGTATTCACTCGCACCTGCTGTGGCTGGGCCTGCTCGCCGATGCCTTTGGCTTCGAGGCGTTGTTCTATCGTTCGTGGACGCTGCGCGAGCAGATTCTCAAGATCTTTGAGAGCACGTGCGGTGGTCGCGTGATTCTGTCGATCAACGAGATCGGCGGCCTTAAGCACGACATTGAGGACTCCGAGCTGGCCGGCATTGTCCAGACGCTCGACGCCATGCGCGCCGACTACGAGGCCCTGGTGCATACGTTTTTGGACGACGACAGCTGTGGCGAGCGTCTGCATGGCGTGGGCGTGATCAGCAAGAAAGACGCGCTGGAGCTTTCGATGGTCGGTCCGTTTGGGCGCGCCTCGGGCGTGGATTACGACGTGCGCATGTTTGGCGACGGCGCCTATGCGGATCTGGCCGCGTTTGAGCCCATCGTGGCGACCGACGGCGACTGCTATGCCCGCTGCCAGGTGCGTTGCGCTGAGGTCACGCAGGCCATGGATATCATCAAGGAGCTTGCCGGTAAGATTCCACACGACGGCATCGGCGGGCGCACCAAGCTTACGCCGGCCGACGGCGCGCGCGGCGAGGTTGTGATTGAACAGCCGCGCGGCGAGGCGTACTACTATGTACGCGGCAACGGCACCAAGAACCTGGACCGTTTCCGCGTGCGAACGCCGACGTCGCAAAACCTGGCGGGTCTGACACATGCGCTGCAGGGCGTGCTCCTTGCCAACGTGCCCATGATTATCCTGACCATCGACCCCTGCATTAGCTGCACGGAAAGGTAGGCGCGGCATGAGTTTGCTGACATTTGCCAAGACGGCCTTGGGCTCTATGGTCAAGCAGCCGGTTACGGTGTGCTATCCGCAGGAGGGGCTGACGGCACCAGAGCGCCTGCGCGGACATATCGTCAATGACATGGATGTGTGCATCTGCTGCGGCATGTGCGCGCGTCGCTGCCCGGCGGGCGCGCTCGCGGTCGATCGCAAGGGCGGTACCTGGTTGATTGACCCGTACGCCTGCGTGGTGTGCGGCGAGTGCATCGAAAGCTGCCCCAAGCACTGCCTGACTATGGACACCGCCCGTACTCCGGTTGCGGCGGATAAGACTCCCACGGTAGAAACCAAGCCGGAGTAGCGCTGGAATGGGGCTGGTATAGCGCTGGAATAGGGGCCGGCGGGGCAAAAATGCCCCGCCGGCCCCGCGCGTGAACGCGTGTGCGGGCCGCCACGCGACCCGTCCAGCCCGAAAATGACCCGTCTGCCATGAAATGGGCCCATCTACTACGTTTAAGCCGCTACC
>NZ_QRHU01000006.1:70218-105106 GCF_003470945.1 Collinsella sp. AM23-17
GAAAATGACCCGTCTGCCATGAAATGGGCCCATCTACTACGTTTAAGCCGCTACCCTCAACCATGGCAAGTAATGCGAAATAAAAACCGCAGGTAGAACGCCTGCGATTTTTCATGAAAAGCGGGTATGGTCGGGGATATTGAGTCAAACGTAGTAGATGGGCCGATTTCGTGGCGGGCGCTGTCAGCCGGTTTCCGCGGGTGGAGGAAAATGGATCATTTTGGTCCCGCGAGGCTTGCGGAGGCACTCGTGCAGGGCCGCCCGAACAAAACTATGCCGGTTTACTACGATGAATTCGACATTCCCGACCATGACTGCATTTTTCTAAATAATGCAAGCGTTCTACCTGCGGTTTTGTAAGCGCGCAATTTGCCGTGGTCGAAGGCGGGCGATTCATCGTAGTAATCCGGCATAGTTTTGAAATGGCATTAAATCGGTGGCAGCCATTTTACTTTGCCGGGGTGGTCGGTTGTTGGGTAATTACCCTCGCAGGTAGGCGATGGCGATCTGCGTGCGGTTGCGCAGGCCCATTTTGGCTAGGATCGAGCTAATGTGGTTGCGCACGGTGCCTTCGCCCATATAGGCGGTGGCAGCGATCTCCTTGTTATCGAGGCCGCGGGCGATGAGCTCGGCGACTTCGAACTCGCGGTCGGTCAGGCTGGCAAAGGCTGCGGGCCGGCGGGGCGTGCCCGTCTTGTCGCCCATCCCGTCAAAGTCAACATCTTCGATCGCCTTGCCCTCGAGCACGCGTTTGCCATCCATGACCTGCGCCAACGCCGGAGGAATGGCGGCGACATCGGTTTTAATCAGGTAGCCGCGGGCGCCCAGTTTGAGCGCCGACACAATGTACTCGTCATCCGAGAATGTCGTCAGGAACACCACGAGCGCCGCAGGATCGCGCTCGAGGATCTCGCGCGCCGCCGATAGGCCGTCTCGTCCCGGCATCTGAATGTCGAGCAGCGCGATGTCGGGCGAGTGCTCAGCGTAGAGCGCCACTGCGTCGTTGCCGTTGGCACCGGTGCCCACCACCTCGATCTGCGGCTGGGCGCCCAGGATAATCTTGAGCGAATCGACCACTAGGCGGTCGTCGTCGACAACGATGAGCCTCATCGGCCATCATCTCCTTGCTGTTTGGGAACGGTGGCAAACACGCGCCAGCCGCCGGCGCCGGCACGCGGGCCGGCGGTGAAGGTGCCGCCAAGCGCCTCGATGCGCTCGCGCATAGAGGCGAGCCCCATGCCCTCCGCGGCGCCGTGGCCGCTTGCTTGAACCCCGCCCGCGCCATCGTCGGTAACGATGAGCTGGTAAAACGACGGATGCTCCATGCAACGTACAGTGACAGCATGGGCGCAAGCGTGGCGCATGGTGTTGGAGAGCGCCTCGCGCAGGACCGCCGCAAAGCAGTTCGCGACGTTTGCGGGCGCATGTTCGGTCATAACTTCAAGCTCAATCCGCGGACCGCCGTCCGAGCGCGCGCCTTCAACAATGCGTTCGAGCTGCACGGAAAGGTCGACGGCGTTGTCGTTGAGCGCGTGGACGCTGGCGCGCACGAGCTGGAGCGCCTCGTCAACGGTGTATTTGACGTCGGCGAAATCGGCGGCAACGCCGGGCTCGTTGGCATGGACCACGCGCAGGGCTTCGGTTTGAAGCGAAGCGCGCGTGAGCTGGTGGCCCACGTTATCGTGGATCTCGCGCGCGATGCGGGCGCGTTCGGCGAGCGTCGCGAGCTCGACTTCGTAGTCCTGGCGGTCGGCGAGGTCGCGGTTGCGTGCCTCGAGTGCCAGGGCGCGTTCTTGCAGCTTGTCGCGGGTGCGACGCATGCGTTCCTGTTCGCGCTCCAGCTGCGCGGTGCGCAGTGACAGCAACGTGGCGGCGACCGAAAGGATGGCGGTTAGCAACAGCGTTCGGGTGGTGAGCGCGCCGCAGCGAAGGTCCGTGGCAAGTGCGCAGGCAAACACGGAGCCAATCGCCAGCGCGGGCCAGATGCGTTCACGGCGCACGCGTCGCGCGATGTCATAGAGGGCGAGAGGTGCGAACGGCACAAACGGCGGCACGAAGACAGCCGCGATGACGTAGGCGTAGCTGCCGGCCTCGCTGGCGCGACGGGCGCGTTCTCCCTGCGCGACCTCGGCCAGTGCGGCGATGACAACGCCAAGGCAAAACGCCGCGACCAGGCGAGCATCCACAGCAAGGCCCGTGGCGGCTGCGATGCAGCACGCCAGCACGATCGATTTGTCGAATAGCCTGTTCATACGGGTATTGTACGCGATGCCGCGCACGGGGGAGGCGCCACTCAGAGCAAGCGTGACATTCCTCCCACGCGGCGGGGCGGTCGCGTCAGCAGGCCGCACGACCAAGACCTCCGCACTCGTGACAAAGCTCACTGGTGCGCGCCGTCAGCTCCTGCGATGATGCAATCGTACCGGGCCGCAAGCAACAGAAGGGCCGCCTCATGACAGACATCGTCCACGTCGAAAACCTCGTTAAGCGCTACGACGACCTTATTGCGCTCGACCACTTTAACCTGAGTATCGCCCCCGGCGAGATCTTTGGCCTGCTGGGCCCCAACGGCTCGGGCAAGACCACGTCCATCAACTGCATTCTGCAGCTGCTCGCCTACGACAAAGGCACCATCGAGCTGTTCGGCGAGCCCATGACGCCCGCCCGCTACGACCTCAAGCGTCGCATCGGCGTGGTCCCGCAGCAAGTGGCGGTGTTCGACGAGCTCACCGTGCGCGAGAACATCGACTATTTCTGCAGTCTCTACGTCAACGATCGCAAGCGCCGCCGCGCGCTGGTGGACGAGGCGATCGACTTTGTCGGCCTGGGCGACTTTACCAAGTTCCGTCCCGGCAAGCTCTCGGGCGGCCTGGCGCGTCGTCTCAACATTGCCTGCGGCATCGCGCACAAGCCCGAGCTCATCTTTTTTGACGAACCCACGGTGGCGGTCGACCCGCAAAGCCGCAACGCCATCCTGGAGGGCATCTGCCGCCTGCGCGACGAGGGCGCCACGGTGGTGTATACCAGCCATTACATGGAGGAAGTCGAGCAGATCTGCAGCCGCATCATGATCATGGACGGTGGGCGCGTGCTGGCGCAGGGCACTAACGACGAGCTCAAGCGCATGATTCAGATGGGCGAGAAGATTGTAATCGAGGTCGGCGAGGTTCCGAGTGCGGCGCTCGGTGCCGTCGCAAGCCTGCCGCACGTTCTGGACCTTTCGGCAACGGCGGGACAGCTCACGTTTTCGTGCGAAGCGAGCCCGCACAACCTGACGGACATTCTCGATGCGCTGCGCTCGCATGACGTGCCACTCGGCCGCATCTATTCCGAACCGCCGACCCTCAACGACGTATTCCTCGAGATCACCGGCCGCGAGCTGCGCGACTAGGGGGCGGCCATGTTCAACACCATCATCACCACGGTCAAGACGCTGCTGCGCCGGCCGAGCACGTGGGTCTGGGGCGCTCTCTTTCCTATCGCGCTTTCCACGATGTTCATGTTTATGTTTGCGAACCTCAGCTCCGACGGCACGGTCGACCCGGTGCCGGTTGCCGTCGTGGCGGACGAGGCCTGGGATGCCTCGACCTTTAAGGATGTGGCAGCTTCGCTTGCCAAGGCAGGCGACGATCAGCTGCTCGATGTGAGCGAGTACGAAGACTTGGCTGCCGCGCGCAAAGCGCTCAAGGCCGGCGAGGTCGCGGGCATCTATACGGTTGATGCCGCGGGCACGCCCAGGCTCACGCTGCTATCGAGTTACGACAGCTCGCGCGCCTCGTCGGTGCTTACCGACCGCAGCATCCTTGAAACGGTGGCAAGCTCGTATACGCAAAATGCCGAGCTCATGTCCCAGATTGCCCAGGATGACCCGGCGGCGCTCGCCGACCCGGAGGCGGTTGCGCGCGCTCTGTCGCTCGAGGGCGGAACCCGCCGCGTGAGCCTGACTCGTGCCACGCCCGATGGCACGGTCATCTACTATTACGCGCTTTTTGGCCTGGTCGCGATGATGTCTGCCGAGTTTGCCGCCTTGAGCGTCGTCGATTTGCAGCCTAATCTGTCGGGCCTTGGCGCGCGCCGCTGCGTGGGCGGTCTCTCCAAGACGGCGTCACTGGCCGGCATTTTTGTCGGCTCGTGGCTGGTTTCCTTTGCATCGATGGCGGTTGCGATCGGCTACGTGCGCCTGGTCGTGGGCGTCGACTTTGGCGGGCGCGAGGGGTTGTGCCTGCTGGGCGGGGCTGCATCCGCGCTTGCCGCCACGGGCCTGGGGCTCTTTGTGGGCACGCTTCCCGTTAAGGGCGGCAAGGCGTCCAAGTCCGGTATCCTCACGGGCTTCGCTACCACGTGCGCCCTGTTCGCCGGACTCTACGGCGAGCCGGCGATGGCGCTTGCCGACGATGTCGCCCGCGCCTGCCCGGCCGAGTGCTGGCTCAACCCCGTCAAGCTCATCTGCGACATGTTCAACCGCCTGTATTTCTTTGAGGATCTGGGGCCCTTCGCCGTCCGCGCCGGCGCGCTCGTCCTGATGACCCTGGTGTTTGTCGTCGCCGCTACGCTGATCTTTGGAAGGAGCCGCTATGAGCACCTTTAAGACCGCGCTTCGCATGGCGCTCGCGCACCCGTTATACCTGCTCATCTATACGGTGTTCATCTCGCTCATGGGCGTATTCATCGCGGCCTCGGTGAGCTGGAACTCGTCGCAGCTTACCGAGTACAAGCCCTACGACACCAATGTGATCGTGGTCGACCGCGACAATAGCGACCTTTCGCGGGCGCTTACCAAGCACCTAGGCTCACGCTTTGACCTGGTCACGGGCGTTGGTGACGACATGTACGACCTTGCGGATGCGCTCGCCAAGAGTAACAGCGCCAAGGGCAGCGCCGATTGCGTGTTCTTTATCCCGGAGGGGTTTGAGGACGATCTTGTTGCAGCCGCGCGTGCGGGGGAAGACCTGCCCAAGCTCGATGTGACGTACGGCTCCGGCACCATGGCGGCAGCGCTTTCGTCTGCCGAGGCCTCGCGGTGGGTCTCGCTCGCGGGTACTGCGGCGGCACTTGAGCCAGCTGCTTCCGACGGCGATGTCGCCAAGGCCGCCGAGCATGCTGCCGCAAAGCGTGCGGAGGTCCAGATCGAGCAGGTCAAGGTTGACTCGACTGCCGCCGCTACACTCGAGTCGTACTTCAACTTTGGCGCGTATGCGATCATCTCGTCGGTCATCGTGTCGGTGGGGCTGGTGTTCTCGGGCATGAACGAGCCCGAGCGCGTGCGCCGCATGGAGGCCGGTCCGCTCTCCGAGCGCCAGCGTTCGCTTGCCGTGTTCGCGGCCGCCGCCGTGCTCACTGTCTGTATCTGGTTTGTGTCGAGCATGATGGGCGTCGTGGGCTTTGCCGGCGCGGTCGCCGAGGTCGGCGTGGGCCGTGTGTGCCTGGCGCTGGCGGCAACGTTTGCCCTGGCGTGCACGCCGCTGGCCGTTGGCTTTGCCCTTTCGAGCCTGGGCGCGCGCGAAGAGCTGCTCAACGGTGTGGGCAACCTGCTTGGCTTGCTCATGACGTTTTTGGGCGGCGCCTGGATGCCGCTGTCGCTCATGGGCTCGGCCGTGCAGACGGTGGCGCACTTTGTGCCGACGTATTGGGTGAACGACGCGATCGGCAAGGCGCTCGCTTCGGACCTGACGTCTGCCGTGCTGGGCGACATCGCCTGCGACCTGGGCGTCACGGTGCTCTTCGCCGCTGCCATCGCCGCCGTAGGCCTAGCCCTCGCCCACAACAAATCCCACGCCTAGCCACCTAGTCATTGGGGACAGTCTTTGCCGATTCGCCGGTTCGCCAGCCGGGTTGGCAAGGACTGTCCCAATATGCCGGCCTTTGGGACCACTCATTGGGGACAGACTTAAATGAGCGATTTCACTCATTTAAGTCTGTCCCCAATGAGTAGGTTGGAAAAATGTGCGCCTGTCGCTTAAAAATAGTTCGCCTGGGTTTACTATTACCCTAGAAAAGTAACAGAAGGCTAACAACGGGGGATAGCATGTCGACAAAGCAAGCCTATGTCCAGGTCAAAGGGCTCAGGAAACACTACGGCGACGGTGATGCGCGCCTGACGGTACTCGATGGCATCGACACGTCCATCAACCGCGGCGAGATCTGCGTCATGCTGGGGCCCTCGGGCTCGGGCAAGTCGACCTTTCTCAACCTGATCGGCGGCCTGGAGGATGCCGACGGTGGTTCCATCATGGTGGACGGCTGCGACCTTACGGTGCTCAAGCCCGCCGATCTGGGCGAGTACCGACGTCGCGAGCTGGGTTTTGTCTTCCAGTTCTACAACCTGGTGCCCGACCTTACCATCAAGGAAAACATCGAGGTCACGGCGCACCTGTCCAAAAACCCGCTCAATGTCGACGACCTGCTGCGTTCGCTGGGCCTCTACGAGCACCGCAACAAGTTCCCGCGCCAGGTCTCGGGCGGCCAACAGCAGCGTTGCGCCATCGGCCGCGCACTCGTCAAAAACCCGGGCCTGCTGCTGTGCGACGAGCCCACCGGCGCGCTTGACTACAAGACATCCAAGGAAATCTTGCAGCTCATGGAGGATGTTAACCGCACCTACGGCTGCACCATCATCATCGTCACCCACAACGCCGCCATCGCCCGCATGGCCAACCGCGTGCTGCGCCTGCGCGACGGCCGCATCGTCGAGGATGGGCTCAACGAGTCGCCCGTTGCGGCCGCCGAGCTCGATTGGTAGGCGATGCCATGACACCTCTCGCAAAGCGACTCCCGCGCGAGCTGCGCCGCAATATCGGCAAGTACCTGGGCATCTTTTTGCTTATGTGCGGGAGCATCGCTCTCACCTCGGGCTTTTTGCTCGCGGCGCATTCCATCGGTTGCCTTATCGACGACATGCGCGATGCGTACACGATTGAGGACGGCCGCGTGACCACCTCCTTCGAGGCTACCGACGACCAGCTCAAGGCAGCCGAGGATGCAGCCGACGACGTCGGCGGCGTCACGCTCTACAAGAATTTCTCCATCGACGCCATCATCAAAAAGACCGCCGGCGACGACGGCACCAAGCGCACGTTGCGCACCTATGCGCACCGCACCAAGGTCGATATCGCGTCCTACTGCGAAGGCAAGCAGCCCAAGACGGACGATGAGGTGGCTATCGACCGCGTTTTTGCCACCAACAACGACCTTGTCGTGGGCGATAAGGTTGAGCTTGAGGGCCGCACCTACACCATCTGCGGCATCATGACCCAGCCCGATAGCCAGGCGCTGTTCCTCAACAATTCGGACTTTACGGTGAACACCATCACCTATGGTGTGGCCGAGGTCACCGACGCCGGCTTTGCCGCGCTCGAGGATGCCGGTGGTGCACCTGCCTACACCTACTCCTTTGCTTTTACCGATCGCGACCTCCCCACCGCGGATCGCATCGATGCGGAGCAGGATATGGTCGAGGCGCTGACCGATGCCGATGCGCGCGTGGACGATCTGATCGACGCCGATTCCAACCAGGGTATTGGCTACGCGCGCGACGACGTAGACGGCGACTCCATGATGTGGATGACGCTGCTCAACATTATCATCGTGATCATGGCGTTCGTCTTTGTGGTCCTTACCGACGCCACCATCGAGGAGGAGAGCGCCATCATTGGCACGCTGCTCGCCAGCGGCTATCGCCGCCGCGAGATCGTGCTGCACTACCTGGCACTTCCCGCCATCGTGGGCGTGCTCGCGGCACTTTTGGGCACCGCGCTCGGCGTTGCGTTCTTTACCGAGCCCATGCGCGGTCTCTACTACGGCTCGTACAGTCTGCCGCCCTTCCAGGTGTACTGGAGTTGGGGGATCTTTGTGAAGTGCGCCGTGGTTCCCGCTGCCGCGCTCATCCTCATCACGCTGGTGGGCCTGCTTCGCAAGATGGGCAAGACGCCGTTGCAGTTCCTTCGTCACGAGGCGAGCGGCAAATCGGGCACCAAGCGCGGCCTGCAGCTGCCGGAGCGCATGGGCTTTGTTTCCCGCTTCCGCCTGCGCATCTTCCTGCGCAACCTGGGCAACTTCGCCACGCTCTTCGTGGGCATTGCGTTTGCCTCGCTGCTGCTGCTCTTTGGCCTGGCGATCCTGCCCACGATGACGCACTATGCGGACAACCTGGAGACAAGCCTGGTCGCCGAGCACCAGTACACGCTCAAGGCTCCGCTAGAGCTTGAGGGTACTGCCGAGGAGCGCGGGCAGTGGGCGGCGCTCGAGCGCTTGCAGTCGATTGACGGCGCGCTGCTCTCCGCCGCCCAGGATGCCGATGACGAGCTTGACGACGCGGCCGATGCGGCGCAGACGGCAGCCGATGCCGCGACCGCATCTCCGTCTGCCGAGAGCCTGGCCGCGGCGCAGGACGCGCTCGCCAAGGTCCAGGACAAGAAAGATGCGCTTTATGCGCGCCTCGATGACCTTGCCGATGCCCTCGGCTGCGACCGCGATGAGGCCATCGACCTGATCGACAAGGCCTCTAAGATCGACACCGACAACGACGACATTCACCCGATCAACACGACCGACAACGGCACGGGCGCAATCGCGCAGGCCGAGAAATATGCCGTTTACCAGCTGCAATACGACCGCGGCGATGGTAATGGCGAGGAGACGATTTCCGTCTACGGCATCTCGCCCGATTCGCGCTACTGGAAGGGCCTCAACATCGGCGACGGGCGCGTCGTCTTTGGCGGCGGTCTGCTCGATAAGTTTGGCTGGAGCGAGGGCCAGAAGGTCGAGCTTCGCGACAAGTACGAGGCTCGGGATTATTCTCTTGAGTACGCGGGTAAGGACTGCATCTGGGGTTCAAAGTCGGACATGAATATCTATATGAGCATCGATGACTTTAACGAGCTGTTCGGCAACGACGCCGCCTACTTTAACGGCTATGTGAGCGACGAGAAGCTCGACCTCGATGCTCGTTACTTTGCCGGTGACACCACGCCCGACGACATGCGCGCCGTGGGTGACCAGTTCATCGGCATGATGAGCAAAATGATCGGCATGATGGTCGGGCTCGCGGTGTTTATCTTCCTGCTGTTTATGTACCTGCTGACCAAGGCGGTGATCGACCACAGCGCCCGTTCGATCAGCTACATGAAAGTCTTTGGCTATCGCGATAGCGAGATCTCGCATCTGTACATCCGCTCGATCACGCTGTGCGTGGCGGCGTCGCTCGTGCTGAGCCTGCCGGTCATTATTGGCTCGCTCACGGCCATCTTCCGCTCGATGCTGCTCGCCTACAACGGCAATATCGAGATCTACGTGCCCGCTTGGTCCATGGCTGCATGCATCGGCATCGGCTTTGCGACCTACCTGGTCGTGGCGCTGCTGCACACGCGCTCTATCAAGCGCGTCAGCCTGGCCGAAGCCCTCAAGGTGCAGGAGTAGTCATTGGGGACGTTCTTAAACGACTAGTCGTTGGGGACAGTCTTTGCCGGATCGCCGGCTCGCTGGCCGGGCGGCAAGCACTCATTTAAGTCTGTCCCCAATGAGTGCCTAACGACTCGGTGTTGCGCTTGACTTCGACCCTACTTCAACGGGTACCATCCTCTTATGTCTGTAACGCCATATAGACCGAGGGGATATATCTATGACCGCAACTGCACCCGCAGCACCAGCAAAGGTGTACTTCACCAACCTGCGCACGCATGCTCGCGAGAGCCAGCTCGACAAACTCAAGCGCCTCATCCGTCGCGCCGGTATTGAGCAGATCGACTTTGAGAACAAGTTCGTCGCCATTAAGATTCACTTTGGCGAGCTGGGCAATCTGAGCTTTTTGCGCCCCAACTACGCCCGCGCCGTCGCGGATGTCGTGAAGGAGCTGGGCGGCAAGCCCTTCCTCACCGACTGCAACACGCTCTATGTCGGCAGTCGCAAAAACGCGCTCGAGCACATCGACACCGCCTACCAGAACGGCTTTACCCCGTATGCCACGGGTTGCCAGATCATCATCGCCGACGGCCTCAAGGGTACCGACGAGGCGCTCGTCCCGGTCGAGGGTGGTGAGTATGTGCGCGAGGCAAAGATCGGCCAGGCACTCATGGATGCCGACATTGTGATCAGCCTTACGCACTTTAAGGGCCATGAGCAGGCGGGCTTTGGCGGCGCCATGAAGAACCTGGGCATGGGCGGCGGCAGCCGTGCCGGCAAGATGGAGCAGCATGCCGCCGGCAAGCCGAGCGTCGATACTACCAACTGCGTGGGTTGCCGTGCCTGCGAGAAGATTTGCGCGCACAGCGCCATCACGTTTGACGGTACGCGTGAGCGCGAGCTTGCCAACGGCAGCACCCGCACGGTTCACGTGGCTGCCATCGACCACGATCGCTGCGTGGGCTGCGGACGCTGCATTGCGGCGTGCAACCAGGACTGCATCAAGCCCGACTATGATGCCGCGGCCGACGTACTCAACTACAAGATCGCCGAGTATA
This sequence comes from Collinsella sp. AM23-17, assembly GCF_003470945.1. Lineage (NCBI taxonomy): Bacteria > Bacillati > Actinomycetota > Coriobacteriia > Coriobacteriales > Coriobacteriaceae > Collinsella > Collinsella sp. AM23-17. The sequence continues at coordinate 80,673 of NZ_QRHU01000006.1, forward strand.
CGAAGGCCATTGTCCAGGATCGCCCCAGCTTCCATATTTCGCTCGCAATGGACATCAGCCCCAACTGCGACTGCCATCCCGAGAATGACGCGCCTATCGTCAACGATATCGGCATGTTCGCGAGCTTCGACCCGGTCGCCATCGATCAGGCCTGCGCCGACGCTGTCCTGGCGTCCGAGCCGCTGCCTAACACCGAGCTTACCGACAGCGCGGCCAAGATGGAGCATAACCACGAGCATTTGGAGGGCGAGCAGGCGCGCGACCCCTTCTGCATCACGCATCCCGACACCGACTGGCGCGCGTGCATCGCGCATGCCGAGAAGATCGGCCTGGGCACGAGCAAGTACGAGCTCATCGAGGTCAAATAGCGCCTAGCTATTGGACAAAACAAGCGCCTTTGTGGCGCAAGTCGAGCAAAAGCCGCCCGTGAGCACAGCGCCCACGGGCGGCTTTTCGGAAGTATGCGGCAAATTTCGAGACCGCCGAGCACACGACGTTTTTTGGCAACAAAACCCCTGATAAATTGTTGATAAAACTGCGGTCTGGTCGGCAGTTCCAGATTTCGCCGCATACTTCCGAAAATAGGGGGTCAGATAAAGCCCCGGACGTTGCTTTTTGCCTAAAAATTCTTTCCGAGGAAGTCGTCGACCGTGTTCCAGTAGAGCTCGGGGTTAACTTGCGCGCTCTTGGCGTGGGTGGCGCCATGGATGGTGAGCTTTTGCTTGACCTTGCTGGCGCACGCGTCGTAGTTTTGGTCGAGCATGTCGTACGGCACAAAGGTGTCCTGGTCGCCGTGGATAAACAGCATGGGAACCGTCGCGTGTTTGAGTTGCTCCACACTGCTCGCCTTATGAAAGTCGTAGCCCGCGCGCACGTTGCACACCAGGTTGGCCACATCGAGCAAAGGAAAACTGGGCAGCCCAAATACATCCTTGAGCTGCAGAGAAAACTCGTCCCAAACACTCGTATAACCACAGTCCTCGATAATGCATTTCACGTTTGCGGGCAGAGATTCCCCCGCGACGTCCATGGCGGTTGCCGCACCCATCGACTCGCCAAAGACCAGGATGCGCGCCTCGGGGTCAGCCTGAACGATTCGCTCGATCCATGCGACGACATCGAGCCGCTCGGGCCAGCCCATGCCGATATAGTCGCCGCCGGAGCGCTCGTGGGCACGGGCGGCAGGCGCGAGCACGTTCATGCCGCGGTCATGGAATCGTTTGGCGTATCGGGCCATACCGATGGGCTCATCGGTGTATCCGTGTAGGCAGATAGCGTAATTGTGCGTGCTCTCTGGGGCGGCAAAATACCAAGCGGCAAGTTCGGTTCCGTCATCTGCGGTGAGGCTGCTGCTCTCGCGGTTCTCTTTAAACCATGCCCGCGCCTCGGTTCCCTCGGCATCCGGCTGCTCACTTTCTTTGTCGTCCTTGCCGTCCTGCATCATCTTCATGGTGTATGGCGCGCGGGGATTCAGCGCGAAGTCAAACAGAAAGTTGCCGGCAAATCCGAGCAGTGCAATGACAACCACCAGTGCAACGATGCCGGCTATCTTGAGCTTTCGATGGGAATGTGCGTTTTGAGCCATGCGGTATTCTCCTATAACATGTTAATACATCAACATTTAAAACAAGCGCATTATGGATGTTCGCCGTTGACGCGTCAACAGGCAAAGAATGGGTAAACAAAGGGTCACGTATGGTGCAAATTTCGCATGTACCCAGACGCTTTGATATAGTGTTGAGAACTCTTTACATTGGAGGATGTAACCGGCATGTCCGATTCGAGCGACAGTTCTAAGCCGCGACCCAAGACCGCGGCCGTTCCACACTACACGGTGGGCGAGGAGATCATGAACTCCGTCACCCATGGTGTCGGCTGCCTGCTGGGTATCGCGGGCCTGGTGCTCCTGATCGTATTCGCTGCCCTGCGCGGCGGAGGCCCGGCCCACATGGCCGCGGCGATTGTCTATGGTGTCAGTATCATCCTCGAATACCTAGCCTCCACGCTCTACCACGCGATTCAGCCCGCGCGCGCCAAGCGCGTGTTTCGCATCATCGACCACAGCTGCATCTACCTGCTCATAGCCGGCAGCTATACCCCGTTTTGCCTCATCACGCTCGCAAACGACGGCGGCCCTGCGCTGTTCTTTGCCGTGTGGGCCATCGCCATCGTCGGGATCGCCCTCGAGTGCTTTTTGCGCGAACGTCAGCCGCATTGGGTAAGCGGCCTGGTCTATCTGCTGATGGGCTGGCTCGTCGTCTTTAAGCTGCCCGAGCTCGTGGCGCTGCTGAACCCCGTGGCACTCGCCCTGCTCGCCGTCGGCGGCGTGTGCTATACCGTGGGCGTGCCGTTCTATATCGCCAAAAACGTGCGCTATCTGCACAGTGTTTTCCACTTGTGGGTGCTCGCCGGCAGCATCTTCCAGTTCATGGCGGTGATCCTCTTCGTAATCTAGCGACCACGCCCACGGCCCCGCTCGCACGGGCAACCGGCGCAATTGCCCTATCCGTCACCTACGCTTACTACCCAACGTCCCGAATCTTGGAGGTTCGAGAAACTCCCGATGGACATAACCATCTCCCTTATTACCACGCTCGTTTTAACGCTTATCAACGGCTACTTCTCCATGTCCGAGATGGCTCTCACCACGGCTAAGCGCGCCGTGTTGGAACACGATGCCGAGGAGGGCGATAAGCGCGCCGAGCGCGCCGTCCAGCTTGCCGCCGATTCCGACCAGCTGCTCGCCACCATTCAGGTCGCCATCACGCTCGTGGGCTTCGCCTCGTCCGCCGTCGCCTCGACGAGCCTGTCCGACCCGCTCGCCACATGGCTCATGAGCTTTGGCATCGCGCCGCTTTCCGCCATCGCGCGCGGCCTGGCGCCGGTCATCATCACCGTCGCGGTCGCCTTTGTGTCCATCGTGATCGGCGAGCTCGTGCCCAAGCGCATCGGCCTTGCTAACGCCGAGGGCGTATCCAAACAGGTCGTGGGACCGCTCTCCGTGTTCCAAAAGATCGCCCGCCCGCTCGTGTGGCTGACCGGTGCCTGCTCCGACGGCCTGGCCCGCATCCTGCGCATCAAGAGCGCCGATGACCGCCAGAACGTCTCGGAGGAAGAAATCAAGTACATGGTCTCGGAGCAGGACGACCTGCTCGACGAGGAAAAGCGCATGATCCACGAGATCTTTGACCTGGGCGACACCGTTGCCCGCGAGGTCATGGTGCCGCGCGTGGACACCACCATGTGCGAGGACGACGAGACGGTCGCCGACGTGTTGTCCACCATGCGCCAGACCGGCTTCAGCCGCATCCCCGTCTATCACGAGGATCCCGACAACGTCGCGGGCATCGCGCACATCAAGGACCTGATCCAGCCCGCGCTCGACGGCAAGGGCGACCAGCCCATCGCTGGCTTTTTGCGCGATGCCACCTTTGTGCCCGACACCAAGGACATCCTGCCGCTGCTGTCCGAGATGCAGACTTCGCACGACCAGATTGTGGTCGTCGTGGACGAGTACGGCGGCACGGCCGGCATCATCACCATCGAGGACATCGTCGAGGAGATCGTCGGCGAGATCGAGGACGAGTTCGATCCCGACAACAAGTACCTCACGCGCCTCTCGCGCCGTGAGTGGCTCGTCGATGGGCGTTTTTCGTGCGATGACGCGATTGAGCTTGGTTGGCCGCTCGAGGAAAGCGATGATTATGAGACCATCGCCGGCTGGATTTTGGAGCTTTGCGACTCGGTGCCCGACATCGGAGAGGTGTTTGAGGTCGCGGGGTACAAGTTCAAGGTGCAGTCGATGCGTGGCCAGCGCATCTCGCTTATTCGCGTGATCGCTCCGGCCGAAACCGATAAGAAGGATTCCGAGCCCCCGGCAGAGAAGCCGGCGGCGTCGGGTGCGGGCTCTGCGGATCCGCACGACGGCGACGAGTAGGGCAAGGACGAGTAGGGGAGAGTTATGGCAGGCCTGTTCAACATCCTTAAGGTCACCGTCAGCGAGGACAAGATTTGCGCGCACGTGCTGGTGAACCCCGGCATGCCGCTCATGACCTCGGAGGATATCGAGGCCACGGCGCGCGTGTACTACCTGGTGCCCGCGATTGCCAAGCACCTGTGCCTGGGCGACTCCGGCCGCGAATTCCAGGATTGCATGGGCCAGACCGAGCTTTGCCATCTGCTGGAGCACGTGACGGTCGAGCTCATGAACGAGACCGGTCTTGCCGGCAGCATCTCGTGCGGTCGCACGCGCGTGAGCGAGCATGACGAGCGTGTCTTTGAGATTGAGCTTTCGTGCCCCGATGATGCGCTGGCCATCGGCGCGCTGTCTTCGGCCACCTTTATGATGGACTGGGCGTACCTGCACGCCGACCAGCCCACTCCCGATGTGGACGGTACGGTTGCGGGCTTGCGCAACCTGGTGCTGGGTATGCGCGCCGAGGCCGAGGGCAAGGACCCGCACGAGGCCGTTGCCGCTGCGAACGGCGAGGACGTGGCTGAGGATGCGCCCGAGCACGACGCTCCTGCCGAGGCCGACGCTGAGCCCGTTGCCGAGGCGCCTGCTGAGCCCGAGTCTGCGGAGCCCCAAGGCGTCCCGAGCTTTGACGACGAGCCGCAGATGCCAATCGATACCGAGGGCGCGGTCGTCGAGAACCACGAGGCCCCCGCGGCCGTCTTTGGCGGTGCGGCAACGGCTCCGTCCGGCTCGGCGCACGAGGGCAGCCTGCCGCTCGTCGATGGCGCCGGCGAAGACCCGGCCGCCACGGTGGCCATGCCGGTTGCGCCTCAGGAGTAGGCTCACTCGCTTATCACCATCATGTACCTGCGCTTTTACCGTACGCAGATGAGCGCGACGGCAAGTGTTGCGCTGCGGGTATAATGGACAGCATTCAAACGGTGGGCATCGAGGTGCCCGCAGGAGAGGAATGATCATGGGAAAGACTTTCAGCTTTGTCTCCGGTGCGCTCTTTGGTGCTGCCGCCGGCGCTATCATCGGCGTTGCTCTGGCCCCGCGCTCGGGTGCCGAGACCCGCGCCATGGCCGCCGATATCGCCAACGATGCCTGGGACAACATGCGTGACACCTACGAGCACAGTGCCGAGGAGGCTCGTGCCGCGGTCAACGACTTTGGTCCGATGGTCGACGCCAAGACCGATGACCTGCGCGCCAAGGTCGACCTGGCCCGCGAGCGCATGGACCAGCTTCGCGAGCAGCTCAACGATGCCATCTCGGGCGGCAACGTGACGCCCGCTGCCGACGTCGTGGTCGAGAACGTCACCGAGGCCGGCACCGAGGCCACGGAGCCCTCGACCGAGGCATAATGCGCGCAGGGGATTTTGTCGGCGTCAAGGTTTACCGCAAACCTGCCGAAGACAAGCGCACCAAAAAGGACGGCACGCCGCGCAGCCCTAAAAAGCTCGGCAAGATTCACTTTCCCGTCTTTACCCCGGGCGGCACGCGCGTGGTGGGCTTTATGGTCCGCCAGTCCGATATCGCGGGTATGATCGAGCGTCCCGACCGCTTTGTGGCGCTCGATGCCATCGGCGTCTATGAGGGTGCTGTCGCGGTCGACGACGTCAAGGGCACCTATGATGCCGCCGCAGCCAAGCGCCTCGATATCAACCTGGACGATTGCATCATCTGGGTCGGCATGGACGTGCGCACGGAATCGGGCGATGTCGTGGGCTACTGCTCGGACGTTGAGTTCAAGCCGCGCTCGGGTATTGTGCAGATGTTCTACGTGACCGCCGGTGCCGCTTCGAGCGTGCTGGTGGGCGACACGCAGGTGCCGCCGACGATGCTGCGCGGCTACGAGAACGGTGCGATGATTGTCTCGGACGAGGTCAAGGCGCTCGGGTATTCGGGCGGCGCGGCCGCCAAGGCTGCCGAGGCCAGTGTCGTGGTAGGCGATAAGGTCAAGAAGGGCGCCAAGGTGCTCGATGACAAGGGATCGGTCGCCGTGGACAAGGGCAGTCGTGCACTGGGCAAGCAGCTCGGCAAGACGCGCGGTATGTTCAAGGCCTTTAAGGACGAATATCAAAAGGCGAGCGGGGGCTCGTCAAAAGCTAGCAAATAGAGACGTACCAAATGATGGGAGGCGAGCCGGAGACATGTTGCTCCGGCTCGCTGTGTTTATGGGGGAGGGCACATGCGCCAAAACGGATCTAACTTAAACGGGCGCTCGGGTGCGCGTCCGACGGCGCGCCGCGACCTGGGGCAGCTGCCCAGCGGTCAGCGTCGACGTCGCCGTAAGCCCGGCGCGATGTACCTCAACCATAGCCGTGGGTTTAGCGATCGCAGCGCGCGCATCGGCAACGGGCGCTCGCCGCGCCGACCGTCCCGTCTGCCCTATGCGCTTATCGCCGTGGGTTGCGCGCTCGTGCTGTTTATCGCTGCCGTCGTGGGCTACGTCAACCGCAGCGTGGACGTGGAACTCAACGGGCAAAAGACCGCGGTGCGCGTGGGCTCTACGTTGCAGAATCTTATCGACGATCAAAGCCTGACCGAAACGTACGACGCCGGTGATCTGCTGGCCGTCGACGACAGCGTGCTTAAGCGCCATGGCGGCGAAAAGCTGTCGGTGAAGGTCGACGGCAAGCGCGTGAAGCAAGGCAAATGGGATAGTCGCGAACTTGAGGGCGGCGAGAAGGTGACGGTCAAGGACGGCCGCAACGCGTACGAAAAGCACGAGGTCCAGGCCACGACTATCGAGCCAAAGCTTAAGGTCGAGGGCACGGGTGCCATTGAGTATGTCAAAGCCTGGGGTGTTCAGGGCCGCTCCGAGGTATGGGTCGGCGAGCAGTCGGGCAAGACGCAGGACCGCGGCGAGGTCGTGCCCGCCACCGACTGCGTAGTCGAGTGCGCAAGCGTAGCGCCCGAGGGCAACGAAAAGTACGTGGCCCTGACATTTGACGAGGGTCCGAGCGGCGCGACCAAGCAGATCTTGCAGGTGCTCAAGGAAAAGGGCGTCACGGCGACGTTCTTCCTTTCGGGCGATGCCGCGGAAGCCTCGCCCGCTACTGCCAAGGCGATTGTCGATGCCGGGTGCGAGATCGGCTCCAACAGCTACAGCGATGATTCGCTCAAGGGCCAGGACCGTGAGGCGGTACGCGAGCAGATCACGAAAGGCACCGATGCGATTAAGTCGGCGACCGGCGTGAAGACGATGCTGCTGCGTGCTCCCTACGCTGCCTTTGACGAGCAAAACTGGATCGATGCTATGGACCTGGTCTCCGCCGTGGTCTCGTGGAATATTGACTCGGGCGACTGGCTGCTCAACGGTGCCGACGAGCAGGTCTCGACGGTGCTCGATTCGGTGACGCCGGGCAATATCGTGCTGCTCACCGATAGAGACGAATGCGCCGAGCAGACGCTCGAGGCGCTGCCGCAGATCATCGACGGCCTTGTCGCCGACGGCTACAAGATCGTGACGCTCAGCGACCTGGTCAAGACGGACACATCGCTCAGCAAAAAGCTCACCTCGCTGACGAAGGTCACCATGCCCAAGGACGCCGTGTTCCCTCAACTTGCCGAGGACGATGACACCACAGAGTAGTCATTGGGTAGTCGTTTAAGAACGTCCCCAATGGCTATGTCACGGATACGTCAGCGTTTGGTATGCCTGCAATGTGCAGCGCATAAATTCGATGCCGCAGGGCGATGCTGATGCTATAGTTACTGCGGTTAATGAGGGTCAAGAGAAAGGTTACAGGTGAAATCCAAACCTCGACCATACAGTCGATGACCCCATGCAGGTGCTTTTTGCGCATGCACGGGGTGTAAGCGTCGAGCGGCGTGCCGCCCGCGCATGCGTATACATATCCAGAAGCCCCCGGACGCCGCATGTGCGGCCGCGTCCGGAGGAATATTGATGGGGAGCACCATTGAATTATCTGAGTGAGATGCTCAAATTGCCGGTCTTGGACGTCGACGGCGAAAAGCTCGGCGTGGTCAACGATTTTGGCATTGCAACCGGCGAAGTTTTTCCACACGTGACGTCGCTCGCGTTTCGCGGCCCCGGCAAGACGCCGTTTATGATCAGTTGGCGCAAATGGGTCGATCGTATCGACGAGACGGGCGTGTACCTTAAGGCGTCGGCCACCGAAATCCGTTTTTCGTACCTGCAGCCGACCGAACTCTTGCTTGCCCGCGACGTGCTCAACAAGCAGATTGTCGACACGCAGGGCATGAAGGTCGTGCGCGTAAACGACATCAAGTTTTCCATGTCGGGCGAAAATCAGCTGCGTCTGCTGGGTGCCGAGGTTGGCGCCCGCGGCTTGCTGCGCGCGATCAGCCCCACGCTCGAGCATGTTGCCGAGGGCTTTATGAAGCACCTGGGCAAGCCGTTGAGCGAGGATATCATCGCCTGGTCCTACATGGACCTGCTCGACCGCTCGACCAAGAATATCCAGCTCTCGGTGTCGCACAAGACGCTCGGCGAGCTGCACCCTGCCGACATCGCCGACATTATCGAGCAGCTCGACCCGCGCCTACGTGCGCAGGTGTTTGCGCAGCTCGATACTGCCCAGGCCGCCGAGGCCATCTCGGAGTTCGATGACGACGAGCTTATGACCGAGATGCTCGAGGGCCTGTCCGACACGGACGCATCGTCGATGCTGGCCATGATGGACCCGGACGATGCAGCCGACCTGATCGACGAGCTCGATTACGAGAAGGCCGAGAAGCTCCTGCGCCTGATGGGCGTCAAGGAGGAGAAGGCGATTCGTAACCTGCTGGGGTATGAGGACAACACCGCCGGCCGCATCATGACCTCGGAGTTTGTCTCCCTGCCCGCCACGGCAACGGTCGGTGACGCCATCGAGGCGATTCGCGAGCTCGACGAGGACTTCGAGAGCGTCTACTACGTCTATACCGAGGATCCGAGCGGCATGCTGACCGGCGTGCTTTCGCTGCGCACGCTGATCGTAGCCGACCGCGACGCCACGCTGGGTCAGCTGGCCTATCGCGACCTGGTCTATGTGTCGCCCGACGAGGACCAGGAAGACGTGACGGACGAGATGACCAAGTACGACCTGGTTGCCATCCCTGTCTGCGACGAGAACCGTCATATCCTTGGTATCGTGACCTTCGACGACGCCATGGACGTTATCGCCGAGGAGCATCAGGAGGACCTGCAGATCGCCGGTGTCGGCTCGGGTGACAGCGCGTCCGACGACTCGACGAACGTGCTCAGCTGGTTCGTGCATCGCCAGTACTGGGTTGTTGTATGGGGCATCGCGTCGTGCATCATGGCGACCGTGCTGGGAACGGCGCTCGGCTCCGCGCATCTGGTGGTGTTTCCCATGTGCGCCATGCCGCTCGTGCTGCTGGCGGCCTCGCGCATGGTGTCGTTCGTCAAGAACTACTTCCTGGAGTATGACGGTCACGACGACGAGCCCAAGCCCTACCTGGGATTCTTCTTCCAGAGCACCGGTATGGGCCTGATCCTGTCGCTCGTGACCTATCTGTGCGCGCAATTGGTGCGTACCGCCGCGTTCCCCGATGCGTCCATGTTTGAGGAGCAACTCTTTACCGGGTGCTTTAATATCGCTGCCATCATTTGCCTGGTTGGCAACATGAGCGCCGTGATTTACCTGATGGTGCTGTTCTGGCGTGACGAGCATGACCTCAACACGTCGGGCACCGCCATGAACGTCATTGCCGTCATGATCTCGTGTGTGGCGTATTGCATCGCCGCGGTGCTGCTCGCCATGTCAGTCATGGGTTAGGTGGTCGCGTGCAAAATACCAAGCAAAAGTCGGGCACCAAGCAAAAGCTGACCATCGCGGCCATCTTTGGCGCTATGGGCCCCGGTCTGCTGGCGGCGCTTTCGGGCAATGACGCCGGCGGCATTGCAACGTATTCCAGCGCGGGCGCCAGCTATGGCTACAAGATGCTCTGGATGCTTCCCGTCATGACTGTGCTGCTCATCGTGACGCAGGAGACCGCGGCGCGCTGCGGCTGCGTCACGGGCAAGGGCCTGGCATCGCTCATTCGCGAGCGCTTTGGCGTGCGCAAGAGCGTGTTGGCCATGGCGGCGCTGTTGATCGCCAACACGGCTGTGACCATTTCGGAGTTTGCGGGCATCGCCAGCGGCCTTGCTCTCTTTGGCGTGCCGGCGAGCATCTCGGTGCCGTTGGTGGCGCTGCTGGTGTGGATGCTTACCATGTCGGGTAGTTTCCAGCGCATCGAGAAGATTCTGCTGCTGGTGAGCTGCGTGTTCGTGACCTATATCGTCGCCGCGTTTATGGCTGGCCCCAACTGGGGTGAGGTCGCGGTCGACCTGGTCGTGCCCAACATTCAAAATGACCCCAGCTACGTGTCGCTCGTGGTCGCAACGATCGGTACCACTATCGCGCCGTGGATGATTTTCTTGGCGCAGAACAACGTGGTCGATAAGAACGCGGGCGAGGACGATATCGTGCTGCAGCGCATCGATACCGTGAGCGGCTCGCTTGCCGCTGATGTCATTGCCGGCTTTATTATCATTACGACCGGTACGGTGCTGTTCCCGGCGGGTATTCAGATTAGCGATGCTGCCGATGCTGCCCGCGCGCTGGAGCCTATTGCGGGTCAGTGGTCTACGGTACTGTTTGCCTCGGGCCTGGTCGCGGCGAGTTTCTTGGCTGCCTGCGTGCTGCCGGGCGTTACGTCGAGCGCTATCTGCGAGGCATTTGGCTGGGAGCGCGGTGCCGATCGCAGCTGGGACGAGGCCCCGGTCTATCGCGGCATCATTACGGCCATCATCGGTATCTCTGCCGTGCTGGTGCTTATGCCCGGCGTCGATCTGTTCCAGATTATGATGACCTCGCAGGTCATCAATGGCGTGCTACTGCCCGTGGTTCTGGTGTTCCAAGTGGTTATCGCCGCCGACCGTCACATTATGGGCGCCAACCGCAACGGCCGCGTGTGGAACGTGCTCACGTGGGCGACTATCGCCGTGATTACGGTGCTCACGGTCGTCATGTTTGTGCTGCAAGCGATGGGCTACGGCGCTTAGCGCCTCTTTTTTGCCCATGGCCTCTCGGAGCCGGCTCGAAAAGAGCGATTTTTGGTTGGTTGCTGCGGGTGTACACAGATTTGGCTGCGTGCTACTTGTCGGTGCCCAGCTTGTGTGGCTTGTAGGCGAGGGCATTGACGAGTGCGTCGGCGGCGGATTTGACGGCTGCCGGCTGCGGATCGTTGACGTGGTCCTCGGGGTGCACGGGCAGGTCTTTCTTGACCGCATCGTGGATCAGGTTGAGGTACTCGGTCACGCCGGTAGTCGACAGGTGCGTGCCGTCGCCGTCGAACAGGTCGTTGCGGTTGGCGCTGTACCCGTACCAGTCGACAACGCGTACATTCTTGTAGCGCGTGGCGGCGTTGGCGATGGCCTGGTTCGTGGACCCGACCCACGGCTGCGGGCTACGCGTGTTTACAAACACGACAGTACGCTGCTCGCCGGCGTCGGCCATGATCGCGTCGACCTGGGCGTCCGTTACCAAGCCGTTGGTGCCCAGCGCAAAGACCACGATCTTGCCGGCAAGGTTCTGTTGGAGATAGCCCTCAAATGTCGCGCGGCCCGCATCAAACTGGCGGCCCTTTTCGGCATCGATATGGCTGTGCGGGAACACGCCGTCAAAGGAATCAACGGCGCGCAGCGACACGGAGTCACCGATCATAAGCAAATCGTAGGAGCCATCGGGGAAGCCGTCGTTGTCCTTGTCGGTGTCGTCGGCCGCCTGCTGGTCGGCGGGCGCGGTGTTTTTGGCTTCCTTGTTGAGGACTTCGGCGCCCTCACCGCTCAGTGCGGAGGTCTCCGGCACAAAGATCAGGCCGCCCAGTGCAACGACCAACACGACAGCGCAGGTTGCGCAGACAGGGACGTGCGCGCGTGCCCAGTTGGCGGGCGTGGCGGTGCCGTCGCGGAACTCGGATACGGTGCGCTCAAAGGCGCCCTTTCTAAACGGCGTTTCGATAAAGCGATATGAGCATTCGGCCACGGCGACCACCACAAGTACCTGCAAGATGTACTGCCACCACGGTGTATCGTTGATGTTGGCGACCGGGTTCATGAGCAACAGCAGGGGATAGTGCCACAGGTAGATGCTGTACGAGCGCTTGCCAGCCCACACGAGCGGCTCGGCGGACAGCGCGCGGGCAACCATTCCCTGGGGCTGCACGCAGGCCGCGATGACCATGAGCGTGAGGACCGAGCACAGCAGCGTGCCGCCGCGATACTGGAACGCGGTGTAGCCGTTGGTGAGCGCGACCATGGCGGCAAGGCCAACCAGACCCACGACGCCCAACACATCGATGGATGTGGGCGAGGACCAAAAGCGCACGAGGGCGCTCGGCTGTGCCGGGGCGGTCTCGGCTGATTCGTCGGCCTTCTCGCTAGGTTTGCCCTCGGCGTTCTTGTCGTGCTTGGCGGCGCCAGCCAGGCGATTGAGCCCCAAACGATGAGCGAGACGCACTGGCGCCAGGTCGCGATCGGGGATAAAGGCCATCCAGGCACCCAGCAGTAGCGAGAACACGCGGGTGTCGGTGCCGTAGTACACGCGGCTGGGGTCGGCGGCAGGGTTGTAAAGCACCATCATGGCGAGGGCAGATGCCGCGGCAAGGCCCAGAACCAAGCGGCGCGTGTTGGGCTTGCTCACATGCATGGATACCATGGCAAACAGCAGTGGCGGCCAAATCAGGTAGAACTGTTCCTCGATGGCAAGCGACCAAAAGTGCGTGAGCGGCGAGGGGTCGCCCAGAGCATTGAAGTACGAGACGTTTTGGGCAATCTGCCACCAGTTGTTGAAGAACAGCAACGACGGCAGGATGTCGGGGCGCATCTTGGTGAGCATCACGTGGTTAAAGATGGTGCACAGCGCGCAGGTCACGAACACTACCGTTACCACGGCGGGGACCAGGCGACGGATGCGGCGAATCCAGAAGCTCTTGAGGTCGATGCGGCCGGTCTTAGCGACTTCGTTGAGTAGCAGGCGTGTGATCAGATAGCCCGAAAGCACAAAGAAGATCGTGACGCCGAGCAGACCGCCCTGCGCCCACGTGAGGTTGAGGTGATAGAGCACCACCGCGACGACGGCAAGCGTGCGTAGGCCGTCAAGGGCAGGGATGTAGCGGGACTTGGGGCGAGCAGGCGTCTGCTCCGCGGCGGGAGTGTTGGCGCGGCCCGCGTTGTTGGTAGAAGCGCGATGAGGGCTTGCGGTGCGTCGCGGCTCGTTGGTACGGCGTTCGCTCTTCACGCGTTCGTGCGGCGCCGGCTCGTTGCCTGTGCGGCGTCGACCGCGCGAGCCCGATTGCGAGAATTGTTCCATAAAACATCATCCAATGACGAGAATAATCAGCACGTATTTATTGTAGCTGCCTGCTCCTGTGAATGCTTGCTGCTGGCGCAAGCTCAAGCGTGCGTCCACATCAAAGTGAACTAAAGTTATAGGGGGTGCGAGGGCGCACAATCGATGGTCGACGGTGGGCATAAGGCCCGCAGATGAGGAGGTTTCCATGGCAGATCGCGACATCATTGCGGTGTTCGGCAGCATGAACATGGACCTTTCGGTGGCGTGCGAGCGCATGCCGCGTGCGGGCGAGACCGTCGGCGGCAGCGGGTTTATCACCAACGCCGGCGGTAAGGGCGCTAACCAGGCCGTTGCCGCCGCGCGCATGGGTGCGCGCACATGCATGATCGGCGCTGTTGGACGTGATACCTTTGGCGATGCGCTTGTGGCGGGGCTCCAGGATGCCGGCGTGAGTGTTGAGTTCGTGGCGCTTCGCGATGACGTGGAGACCGGCACCGCGACTATCATTCGCTGCGAGGGCGACAACCGCATCATACTGTCACCGGGCGCCAACCATGCGCTTGCGGGCGCGGACGTTGCCTGCGCGTTGAGGCGTCTGGTGGCCCATGAGCTCGACGGCGACGCCAGCGAGATTGCCCCGGCTGCCGGAAGCGTCTTTATCGCCCAGGGCGAATGTGACCTTGTGGCGACGGCCGAGGCGCTTGTTTGCGCTCACGAGCTGGGGTTCTATACGGTCTTTAATCCAGCGCCCGCCTGCGAGCTGCCTGCGGAGGTCTGGCCTGCGGTCGACCTGGTCTGCCCCAACGAGACCGAGTGCCAGGTGCTGACGGGCATTCTGCCCACGGATGATGCGAGTTGCGTCGCCGCGCTCAATGCGCTGCTCGACAAGGGCGCCGGGGCTGCGGTCATCACGCTAGGCGGTGCCGGCTCAGTTGCATTTGGCGATGACGGTGAGCTGCTGCGCATGCCGGCACTTTCGTGCGCGGTGGTCGATACGACGGCCGCGGGCGATACGTTTATTGGTGCGCTTGCGGCGGCTCGCCTGGAGGGCCTGCCGCTCTTTGAATGCATGGCCGCCGGCGCCCGTGCCTCGGCGGTGACGGTGTCGCGTTTGGGCGCGCAGCAGTCGATTCCCACGCGTGCCGAAGTTGGGCGCATGTTTGGTTTAGACGATTAGTACAAGACGGAGAAGCGGAGTAAAACAATGGCAACCAAGAAGCTGATCCTTGATCTGGATATGGGTGTGGACGATGCGATGGCGCTTGCCTATGCCATCGCGAGCCCCGAGGTGGAGCTCGTGGGCATCACCACATGCTTTGGCAACGTGCGCGTCGAGCAGTCGGCGCACAACTGCCTGGCGGTGCTCGACCTGTTGGGCCGTCCCGAGGTGCCGGTGTACCTGGGTGCCGACCGTCCTCTGCAAGCGACTGAGCCCTATACGCCGCCGGCGTCCACCGCGCTCATTCACGGCAAGAACGGCATCGGCGGCGCGAGCGTGCCCGCGTCGCCCTACGAGCCGGTGGGGGCGACCTCGGCCGACGGCAACGCTGCGGTCGATTATCTGATCGATGCCGCGCGCACCTATGGTCCCGATCTGGTCTACGTAGCGACTGGCCCGCTCTCCAACCTAGCGCTCGCCCTGGAGCGCGATGCGGCGGCGATGATGTCCATCGGCCGCGTGGTCGTGATGGGCGGCGCCCTTACCGTGCCCGGTAACGTGAGCGCGGGCGCCGAGGCCAACATGGCGAGCGACCCCGAGGCAGCCGACGCGGTGCTGCGCTCGGGCCGTAAGCTCACCATGGTGGGCCTGGACGTGACGCATCGCGTGGTGCTCACGCGCCGCGACATTGCCGGCTGGACGGGTTCGGGAACCATGGCCGGCTGCGCATTTGCGAGCATGGTCGAGCACTACATTGGTTCGTACGAGATGAACGCGTCCTACCTGGGCGGCTGCGCGCTGCACGATCCGCTGGCGGTTGCCGTGGCGATTGATCCCACGCTCGTGGGTGCGCTCGGCTGTAACCTGCGTGTTGACTTGCTGGGTGAGTATCGCGGCCGCACCATCTGCGATGAGCGCCGCGTGGCAGATCCCGACAAGAGCACACTCGTGGCGCTGACCGTCGATACCCCGCGCTTCCTGTCCGAGTTCAAGGCCCGTATGGCCCGTGTCCTTGGCTAAGTTGTCTTTTTGGGACGGGGCTTTTTTGACTGGTATGATTGGTGCGACCATTCGAACCAGCTAAAAGAGCCCCGTCCCAATTTGACTATCGAGAGGATCTGCCATGGAGCGCATCGCGAGCTTTTCCGTTGACCATCTGCTGCTTGAGCCCGGCGTGTACGTGAGCCGCATCGACCGCGATCCGGCGACCGGCGCCGCCGTCACCACCTTTGACCTACGCCTGACCACGCCCAACAAAGAGCCGGTCATGAACACGGCCGAGTGCCACACCATCGAGCACCTGGGCGCGACGTTCCTCCGCAATCATGCCGAGTGGTCGAGCCGCATTGTCTACTTTGGGCCCATGGGCTGCCGTACGGGCTTTTACCTGGTTGTCTTTGGTGAGCTGACGAGCGAGGAAATCTTGCCGCTCGTGCGCGAACTGTTCGAGTTTGTCGCCGGATTTGAGGGCGATGTCCCCGGTGCCGCTCCCGAGGAGTGCGGTAACTACCTGGACCAGAACCTTCCCATGGCAAACTGGCTCGCGCGCCGCTACCTCGACCGCGATCTGGCCGATATCGATGAGAAGCACCTGCACTATCAGCAGGCATAAGAGCTTTATCGCCCAAAACGAGCGCATTGGGCGCCTTCGCTTATGCGGGGGCGCCTTTTTGTTGATTGGTCGGGACGAGCGTTCAAAATCGCTCATGTTTGTTCTAGAATGTTCGTATAGTCACATTTACAAACAGGAGTGAACATGCATATCTACTCTGTCAACGATCCCGAGTTCAAATCCTATGGCAACGTTTGGGATAACGTTCCGTCCGTGCTCACGTCGCCCGTGCTCGAGGCGCTCTCTGCCACGCCCATCCCCGAGGGCAGTAAGTACGTAGCAAGTGCGCCGGAGCTCGAGGGCGTCAAGGATGCCGACAAACTGGGCTTTCTCATGTTTGGCGGCCGCCCCTTCCAGCTCGGCTGGTGCAACGGCCACAACACACGCCTCAACTGCCTGGAGTATCACCGCGCCAGCGAGTTTAACCTGGGCGTCCGCGACTTTATCCTGCTCGTGGCGCATCGCTGGGAGATCGAGGACGGCAAGCTCGACACCGCGTGCGTCAAGGCGTTCCGCGTGCCGGCGGGCAAGGTCGTCGAGGTCTTCAACACCACGCTTCACTACACGCCCTGCATGGTCGACGACGGCGGCTTCCAAGTGATGGTTGCGCTGCCGGCGGGTACCAACGGCCCGCGCCCCGAGGCGGCGGCCGACATGCCCGCGGCCGGCGACAGCTACTGCTACTGGAAGGCCGACAAGTGGGTCCTCTGCCACGCCGACAGCCCCAAAGCAGCCGAAGGCGGCTACGTAGGCCTCGTCGGCAAGAACCTCGACATCGCCTGCGACTAGAATCTTCCATCTCGATCTGTAACATCTAGCGGGCTAAATCGTCTCTACCTGTTACAGATTTAGACAAACTGAAGGGGCTGCCCGAAAAATCTCGATCTGTAACACCAGGCCCGGTTTTGGCTGCCTAACTGTTACAGATCGAGACAAACCGGGCCCAATCCGCCGCAAAGGTGCCTGTCCCCTTTGTGGTGGTTGGCGGTTTGGGCGGGCAGGTATCAAAAAGTGTCAGACGGGGGCGGCTGCCGGGCGTCTGTGCGCGAAAAGAAGTGCCGACCTGCGCCGTTGCCGTTGAGTGGCGCGCTGCTTACGGGGATACTGAAGCCACGACAAACAGCGTGTGAAAGGATCGATGCATGGCTTTCCGTAATGACTTCCTGTGGGGCGGCGCGACGGCTGCCAACCAGTGCGAGGGCGCGTACAACGTTGACGGTCGCGGCCTGGCCAACGTGGATGTGGCGCCGCACGGCCCGGAGCGTTACGCGGTGGTCTCCGGCCAGCGCAAGATGCTCGACTTCGAGGACGGCTATTACTATCCCGCGCAGACCGGCATCGATTTCTACCATCACTACAAGGAGGACATTGCCCTCTTTGCCGAGATGGGCTTTAAGACCTTCCGCATGAGCCTGGCCTGGACCCGTATCTTCCCCAACGGTGACGAGGCCGAGCCCAACGAGGCCGGCCTGGCCTTTTACGAGGACGTGTTCCGCGAGTGCCAGGCGCACGGCATCGAGCCGCTCGTGACCATCACGCACTTCGACTGCCCCGTCCACCTCATCAAGGAGTACGGCGGCTGGCGCAACCGCAAGCTCATCGACTTCTACAAGAACCTCGCGACCACGATCTTCACCCGCTACAAGGGCCTGGTGAAGTACTGGCTCACCTTCAACGAGATCAACATGATCCTTCACCTGCCGTTTATGGGTGCCGGTCTGGTCTTTGAGGAGGGCGAGAACAAGGAGGCCGTCGAGTACCTGGCCGCCCACAACGAGCTCGTCGCCAGCGCTTGGGCAACCAAGATCGCCCATGAGATCGACCCTGAGGTCAAGATCGGTTGCATGCTTGCCGCAGGTAGCTACTACCCCTACAGCTGCCGTCCGGGCGATGTGCGCCAGGCGCAGATTGGCAACCAGAGCAACTATTTCTTCGTCGACGTTCAGAACCGCGGCTACTACCCGGCCTATGCCGTCAAGAAGCTCGAGCGTCTTGGCATCGATGTGGGCATGACCGACGAGGACCGCGAGATCCTGGCCGCCAACACCGTCGACTTCATTAGCTTTAGCTATTACAGCACCCGTTGCTCCGCCGGTGCCGATAACCCCGATGTCGAGCGCACCCAGGGCAACGCCTTCGCCGGCGCCAAGAACCCCTACCTGCAGGAGAGCCAGTGGGGCTGGGCCATCGATCCGCTGGGCTTCCGCATCACCCTCAACGACCTGTACGACCGTTATCAGAAGCCGCTGTTTGTGGTCGAGAACGGTCTGGGCGCCAAGGATGTTGTCGAGGAGGATGGCTCCATCAACGACGACTACCGTATCGACTACCTGCGCCAGCATATCGCCGCGATGCGCGATGCGGTGACCGAGGACGGCGTTGACCTGCTGGGCTACACCACCTGGGGTCCGATCGACCTGGTCTCGGCCGGCACGGGCGAGATGTCCAAGCGCTACGGCTTTATCTACGTGGACCGCGACGATGCAGGCAACGGCACCCTCAAGCGTTCCAAGAAGAAGAGCTTCGACTGGTACAAGAAGGTTATCGCCACCAACGGCGAAGATTTGGCCTAGGCGTTCTCAACAGCAATAGCATCCTAACCAAGGCGCCCGGCGAGCAGCCTATGCCCGTCGGGTGCCTTGTTAAAAGAAGTAAAAACTTGCAATTGCACTACGGCGCGAGCACATCCAGCGGAACAACTTGGACGCCGCGGTCAGTGACATAGGCTTGTGAACCAAATCCAATGATTACGACTTTCGAAACTGGCGGGTTGTTTCCGGCGGCAACCATACGCTTCTCGACAGCAATAAGGCTGTCAGACGCCTCTTCGATTTGGGCGGAGCTGAGCTTGATTTCGACCGGGATCCACGTTCCACCGGGAGCCGCAATGACTGCATCGACTTCTAGATCGCGAGAATCGTGATAGTGATAGAGGCCCATTCCATTTGCCTGCGCATAAACCCACAAATCATGAAGGGCCAACGATTCAAAAAGCAGCCCAAGCGTCTTGAAATCTAGCAGCAATGTCGCCGGAGTCGCTCCGAGCGCAGCGGCCGCCAGTGACGGATCAGCGAGATGATGCTTCTTCGATTCTCTTAAGTGCACGGGAGATCTCATTGCGGGGTTCCATGCGGGAATATCGCGAACGAAACTAACCCGAGCGAGAAGGGATATATATGATGCCGCCGTTTGTCTCGATACTTCTCCACCAAGATCGGCTACGAGCGTCTTGAGTGTCGCCAAAGTGGATTCATTGCGCGCAAGCGATTCGATGACAGCTTTGACCTTTTCAGGGTCGCGGCGAGAGCCGTCGACACGAGACAAATCTTCTTCGGCGACTATGCCGATGTAACGTTTCGCCATCGCCGACGCAGCCAGCGCATCGCGACCGACCGCCGCGGGCCATCCGCCACGGACAACGTACTCGGCAATCGAGGCGGAATCCAGCGATCCGAAAGCGCCATTGAACTTTTCGCCAGAAATAATGCCCGACAGCTTAACCGCGCCGCTGGATTTCCCAAGCTCGAAAAGCGTCATGGTATCCATGCGCAATTTAGCGAACCTTCCAGCGCCACTGTGCATTGGACGTTCGTCGTCTCGCGGTGTCGCTGACCCCGTAAATATGAACTGACCAGGCTCGCCGCTGCGGTTGTCGCACTCAAACCGTGCCGCGTCCCAAAGTTTCGGAACCTCCTGCCACTCGTCAATCAGCCGCGGCACCTCGCCGGAAACGGCAAGAGCCGGGTCAGTCTCGGCACGCAAGCGATTCTCGAAGTTGCGGGACGGGTCCATGAGAAGGAGCCTGGACGCCGCACGGGTCTCGGCCGTGGTCGTCTTTCCGCACCATTTCGGTCCTTCGATGAGAACGGCGCCGAATATACCCAGCAGCTGGTCAAGCTCATTTTCGATAATTCTAGTGTAGTACTTCTTTGGCATAATTATCACCATTGTTTACCAGTACATTTAACCAAATATACAGTTACTATTTAACCAAATATCAATTCTTTGGTTAACCATATTTACGCATTTCAATTAACGAAACAGATTAAACATGTACTGTTTGAGTTGGCACTTGGGAAATCTCTCGCTGGGCAATCCGTTGCTACGGCTGAGGCCTCTTCGTCGAACCGACACCCCCGGCGAGCAACTTATGCCCGCCGGGCGCCTTGTTAAAAGAAGTGAAAGAAAGCAAAAGAAGTTAAAACTTGCAAAAGAAATTAAAGCGGGGGTGAGGGGCGTTTTTAGCTGTTTTGGGCCGCCGCGGCCAGCGGGGGCGGGTCGCGGCGGCCCAAACATCCTTGACGAGGGTGCCGGTGAAGTTACAGCAGCTCGCCGTGGCGGGCAATGTAGCGGCGCTTTGCCAGCTGGGTGAGCGCGATGTAGGCGGAGACGATGCCGATGAGCAGCGCGAAGAAGCTCGTCGGCAGCGGCATGAGGCCCAGTGCATCGGCGATGGGGCTTGCCGGCAGCCAGGTGACGAGCGCCAGGCCCAGTACGGTGAGAACGCACAGCGCCGGCGCGGCGTGGTCTCGCAGGCTCGGCAGGCGCGGGGAGCGCAGCATGTGGATCACGAGCGTCTGTGACCACATGGACTCGACAAACCAGCCGCTCTGGAAGAGCGCCGTAAAGGCCGTCATGCTTGTGACGTCGCCCGCGGCGGCAAGCTCGGACCAGCTTGCGCCCACGGCGGCGGGGCACACCACAAAGAAGAGCGCAGCAAAGGTTGCGATGTCAAACAGCGAGCTCACGGGGCCCAGCTCGAGCATAAAGCCCTTGATGGACGCAGCGTCCCAGGCGCGCGGGCAGGCGGTCCAGGCATCGTCGACGGTGTCCCATGGCAGCGCGATGCACACGATCTCGTAGACCAGCGACAGCAGCACCAGCTGCAGGGCGCTCATGGGCAAAAACGGCAAGAACAGGCTCGCGACGGTCACGGACAGCACGTTGCCAAAGTTGGAGCTCACTGTGGTCTTGAGGTACTTAAGCAAGTTGCCGTAGGTGCGGCGGCCTTCGATGATGCCGCGCTCGAGCACGCCCAGGTCCTTCTGAAGCAAGATGATATCGGCGGATTCCTTGGCAATGTCGACGGCCGAATCGACCGAGATGCCGCAATCGCTCGCACGCATGGCGGCGGCGTCGTTGATGCCGTCGCCCATAAAGCCCACGGTGTGGCCGAGCAACTCGCGCATGACGCGCACCAGGCGCGCCTTCTGCAGCGGCGAGAGCTTGGCGAAGAGGTGGGTGTTCTCGGCGCGCTCGGCAAGCTCGGCGTCGTCGAGCGCATCGATCTCGGAGCCCAGCAAGACGTTGCTTGCGTCGATGCCGATCTGCTCGCAGACGGTGGCGGCGACACGGTCATTGTCGCCGGTCAGGACCTTAACGGCGACGCCCTTGGCCTCGAGGGTGGCGACGGCGCCCGCGGCACTTGCTTTGGGCGGATCGAGGAAGGCCAAAAAGCCCATCAG
Source organism: Collinsella sp. AM23-17 (assembly GCF_003470945.1). Lineage (NCBI taxonomy): Bacteria > Bacillati > Actinomycetota > Coriobacteriia > Coriobacteriales > Coriobacteriaceae > Collinsella > Collinsella sp. AM23-17. The sequence continues at coordinate 102,198 of NZ_QRHU01000006.1, forward strand.
CACCATGTCGCACTCGTCGGCGATGCCAAACTCGCCCACGCAGCGCGGATCGGTCTTCTGCGCCACAGCAATCACGCGCAGGCCCTCGGCGTTAAGCCCAGCGACCTGCTTGCGAATCTGGGCGAGCTTCTCGTCGGTGAGCGGCTGAGCGATGCCATCGACCTCGACAAAGGAGCAGATCTCGAGCATTTCCTCTGCAGCTCCCTTGGTGACCATCTGGGTTTTGCCTTGGACGTCGGCGACAACTACGCTCAGGCGACGGCGCGAGAAATCGAAGGGCACTTCGTCGACCTTGGTATAGCGGTCGCGCAGGCTCTGGCCCAGCATGGAATCGGGTGCTGCGGCCGAGGGCGTCACATCGGCGCGGTCGATGACGGCCAGGTCGATAAGGTTCTTGAGGCCGGTCTGGAAGAAGCTGTTCAAAAACGCATGGCGCAGCACGCGTGCGTCTTCGTTGCCGTCGGTGTTGAGGTAGCGCTCGAGCACGATGCGGTCTTCGGTGAGGGTGCCGGTCTTGTCGCAGCACAGGACGTCCATCGCGCCCAGGTTTTGGATTGCTGGCAGCTCCTTGACGATAACCTGGCGACGGGCGAGGTCCTTGGCGCCCTGCGACAGGCTCGTGGTCACGATGACGGGAAGCATCTGCGGCGTGATGCCCACGGCCACGCTCGTGGCGAACAACAGCGCATCGATGACGTTGCCCTTGGTGGCGGCGTTGATGGCAAAGACGGCCGGCGCCATAACGAGCATGAGGCGTACGAGCAACATGGAGACGCTCGAGACGCCGCGGTCAAACGCGCTCTTCTCGCCGCGCCCGTTGAGCATCTTGGCGATGCCGCCCAGGTAAGTGTCCGAGCCGGTGGCTACGACAAGTGCCATAGCGGTGCCGTTTTGCACGGAGGTGCCGGTAAAGACGATGTTTTTGCAGGCAGAGAGCGGCAGTGCGGAGTCGTCGGCGCCCTCGACGACGGTGATGGCAGCGGTCTTCTCGACAGCCTCACTCTCGCCGGTGAGTGCGGACTCGATCACAAACAGGTCGCGCGCGGTGATGATGCGGGCATCGGCCGGCACCATGTCGCCGGCAGAGAGGCGGATCACATCACCGGGGACGAGCTCGTCGAAGGGAATCTCGATGCGCTCGCCGCCGCGCAGGGCACAGCAGGTGTTGGAGACCAGGTCCTTGAGGGCCTCGGCCGCATTGCCGCTGCGGGCCTCCTGGATAAACTTCATGCCGCCCGATACCAGCAGCATGATGCCGATAACGATGACCGTGGAGGGGTCGCGCTGGGGCTCGGGCACGGCGAGCACGTCGATGTAGAGCGAGACCAGTGCGAGGGCGGCGAGGATGCCAGCGAAGGGATCGACGAACGCGTCGGCGATGCGGCGGGCGAGCGTCTTGGTCGGCGCTTCGATGGTGTTGGGGCCGACGGCGCTCAGGCGCTCGGCGGCGCGCTCGGCGGTGAGGCCGTTTGCCGTGGCGTCAAGCAGTACGAGAGTGTCCTCAGCACAATGGGTGGCGGCGAATATGGTGTTCTTGGGCAGGCCGGCGTGGGCGGCAGGGCGCGCCGTGCGGCGGCGCTTGGAGATAGCTTCGAGTACCGTAGCGGTTTTGAGCATCAGCATAGGGTCCTCCTTGTTGAAGGGAGTTAGCGTACGTGTCGTATTTGCTTCAAAAAACCTAGATGTCGCTCACGTCAAGCTCGCGAACCGCCACAAAGGGGACAGGCACCTTTGTGGCGGTTTTGACGATCGGTTCGTGACGCTTATGCGAATACGGAATCCTCGCGGCGTGCCGAGGGCGACATGCAGGTTTTTCGACTATGACTGCCTTCCATGGCACACCTCCTTATGGACGGGCGCAGCGCGCTTTGGGTATCTCGTACCCGTTTTAATCCGCTCGTATTCTTGATGAGGGGGTTTGTCGTGTCAACCCCTTTGTTTGGAAAACCATTGCCCCTGACAAAGCCTTTACAGAATGCCGAGGCCCCAAAGCGCGCCCGCAACGCGCCCTGCCTGCGCTAAACTGGAAGGCACGTACGCGATTACGAGAGGAGCCCGCATGGAGGCTTACAAGCAAGAGTTCATCAAGTTCATGGTCGAGTCCGACGTTCTTAAGTTCGGTAGCTTTACGCTCAAGAGTGGCCGTCAGTCCCCGTTCTTTATGAACGCTGGCGCTTACGTGACGGGCTATCAGCTCAAGAAGCTGGGCGAGTATTACGCCCAGGCCATCCACGATAACTTTGGCGACGACTTCGATGTGCTGTTTGGACCGGCCTACAAGGGTATTCCGCTGGCCGTCGTGACCGCAATTGCCTACCACGAGCTGTACGGCAAGGAGGTCAAGTACTGCTGCGACCGCAAGGAGGCCAAGGACCACGGCGCCGATAAGGGCAACCTGCTGGGCTATGAGCCCCAGGACGGCGACCGCGTGGTCATGGTCGAGGACGTCACCACCAGCGGTAAGTCCATCGACGAGACCTATCCCAAGGTTAAGGCTGCTGCCGATGTCGAGATCAAGGGCCTCATCGTGTCCCTCAACCGCATGGAGGTCGGCAAGGGTGGCGTGACCACCGCGCAGAAGGAGATCGAGGCCAAGTACGGTTTCCCCGTCGCGAGCATCGTTTCCATGGCCGAGGTCGTCGAGACTCTCTACAACCACGAGATCGACGGCAAGGTCGTCATCGATGACGAACTCAAGACCGCCATCGACGCCTACTACGAGCAGTACGGCGTCCGTTAGTTACGCGGTTTTACCAAACCGCGTAACGGCTCGACGCTGCGCGCCGCCCAGGGCGACAATTTGTCATTCAAAAGGCGAGGCATGACCAGAAGGTCAATGCCTCGCCTTTTTCATGCCAACTTGGGGCACCCGGAGCCCGCTCGCTCATATGACCCAATCCACTGTCAAG